>NZ_RZTF01000388.1:4865-6015 GCF_004023175.1 Mesorhizobium sp. M7A.F.Ca.MR.362.00.0.0 | reverse complement strand
GCTGGAAGCCGTCGAGGCCTGGCGTATCGAAGTCGCTGGGCAGCACAAAGGCCGAGCCCATCGAGACCTCATTGGCCGCGCCGCCATGATGAAGCAGCGCGGTCTTGCTGCCGCCGATGTTCAGGATGCGGCGCTGGTCGGCGCCGAGACAGGCGACGAACGCCGAGGCCTGCGCCGACGCCTTTGCCAATGCCTTTGCCGGTCCGCCGAAAAGGCCAGGAATGAGCGGCGCATGCGCCTCGTAGGCCATGACGCCTTCGCAATGCAGCCGGGCCGGCAACGCGCTCAACGCCTCCGACAAGGCTGCGGGATCAGCAAAACCGCCGCGATGCAGCCCGACATCGATCTCGAAAGCGATGCGCAGGCCGATGCCGAGTTCGCCAGCGAGGGAGCCATATTCCGCCAGTCTCTCCTCGCTGTCGATCAGCCAGCAGACGCGCGACCAGTCGGTATCGGCTTTCACCAGCGCCGCCCTTGCCGCGCCGATCGGCATCGGCTTGCCGTAGAGCAGATCGGCATCCGGGAACGCCTTCAGCACCGCCTCGCTGATCGGCGGGTGGAAGGTCATGAAGCGCTCACTGCCAAGCGCCTTGGCGATATACGCAAGCAGCGGCATGCACGCGAGCGATTTGTCGACCAGCCGCACGGCCAGGCCGGGATCCAGTCTCTCCTTGACCAGGGCAATGTTGCCGTCCAGCCGGTCGCGATCGAGCAGCAGGCAGGGTTGGAAGATGCCGGCTTCCTTCAGCGCATCCGAGAGGGTGGAAAAATAGGTGCTCATCATTCGATGCCGAACAAGCCGGCCATATAGGGCGAGACGAAGCGGTTTTGCGGATCGACGTCGCGGCGCACCGCCATGGCGTCGTCCCAGCGCGGGTAGAGCTTTTTCAGATCCGCCGCTTTCAGGCTGTGCATCTTGCCCCAATGCGGCCGGCCGCCATATCTGCGGAAGATCGGCTCCGCCGCCCGCATGAACGGCAGAGGATCGTTCGCTGCATCATGGTGGATGGCGATGGAGCAGGTCAGCCTGTTGTAGAATGGCGAAAGCCAGAACTGGTCCGGCGCGACCGAGCGCACCTCCATCGGGAAATAGACCTCGGGAAAGCGCTTCTCGGTCAGCTCGATGATCTCGGCCAGCGCCTTCGGCCCC
>NZ_RZTF01000388.1:940-4855 GCF_004023175.1 Mesorhizobium sp. M7A.F.Ca.MR.362.00.0.0 | reverse complement strand
CATCTCGTTGAACTTGGTCTGCCGGTCGCTGGCATAGACGTTGAGCCAGTCCTGCACGTAGTCCTCGGCGGGAAATCTGGCGGCCGCCGAACGGATCAGGCGGCCACGCAGCGATGGCAGCCAGGCAAGTGAGGTGCGCAGCCGACGCAGCGTCCTCAAACCCGCCTCGTCCTCTTCCGGCGGCCGTGCGGTGGGTGCGGCGTCGCTGAAATCGCTGGCGATGAACTGCGCATAGCCGGAGAACGGAATGTAGTAGAATTCGGCCGAGCGATGCGCGGCCATCATCGCCTCGAAGTCGCGCAGCATCTCAGTGATCGGCAGCACATATTTGCGGCGGCGCAACCGGTAGGTCGCGATGTTGTTCAGCGTCACTTCGGTGAGCACGCCGAAAGCGCCGAGCGCGACGCCCATGGCGTGGATCATGTCCTGATCCCCTGCCCGCTTGAAGTCGCGGACCTTGCCAAGCCCGTCGACGATCTGCACCGTCTCCAACTGCGTGTGATAGGCGCCGAGCGTCGGTCCCGAGCCATGCGTGGCGGTACCCAGCGCGCCGCCGATCGCCTGGCGGTCGATGTCGCCCATGTTGGGCAGGCCCTGGCCAATGCCTTGCAGGATGCGCATCAGCGGGCCGAGCCGGGTCCCTGCCCGCACCCGCGCCTGATGTTTTTGCGCGTCGTGCGAGACCAGCCCTTCCAGCCTCTCCAGGGACAGGATCGTGCCTTGCGATTTCACCAGCGGCGTGAAGGAATGACCGGCACCGGCGACGCGCACCGGGCCAGGCGCGGTCCGGACGAGATCACCGAGTTCACCGGCATCGCCGGGGCTGGCGATCAGCTTGGGCTCGGCGCTTACAAAGCCCGACCAGTTGCTCCAAATGTTCGACATGCCACCTCCCCGCTCAGGCAACCGCACGACGGTGACGCGACACAAGGACGAAGAGACCGAGCAGCACCACGCTGGCCACCGCGCTGGCGGCGGCGAATTCCGGAACTGGCCGGAAATCCTTGCCATCGATGAGCAGCGACGCCGCGATCGGCCCGATCGCCAGGCCGGACAGCTGGGCTGCCGGCACCAGCAGCACGGCGGTGCGCGTCTCGTCGGCGGTGATCGCCAGACGGATCTGGTAGGGCACGATGAACAGCAGGATAAAGCCCATGGCCAAGGCAGCGACCCAGAACGTCGTCAGGCCAGGGCTACTGGCGAGAACCAGGGAGCTGACAAGCGCGACGACGCCGATCGCCGCGATGGCAAGGCGATAGTCGATGCGCGCCTCGAACGCGGTCGCCGTCATCGCCCCCAGGACCTGCACGGCGAGGCTGGCCGAGACGATGAGGCCGACGGTGCGGCCATCGATGCCATACTGTGCGCCAAGCGGTTCCAGAAAGGCCCAGACCGCGCCGAAGAACATGAAATAACAGAAGACCGACAGCAGCGCGGTCGTCGAGGGAAGCGTCAGCACATTGGCCAGGTTCTCCCCCTTGGGCAGGTCGGCATAGTCACCTGGAACAGTGAAGGCGACCACCAGCGACACGACGCAGACGACGGCAAGAACGATGAAGCCGCCCGCCGACCCTGCGGCCGGGATGACATAGAGCGCCAGCAACAGGGCGAGCGCGCATTGCGCCAGCGTCTGCATGGTGACGAAATAGCCGCCGATGCGCTCGGCGCGCCGCGAGCGGGCGATCAGTTCGGTGGCGACGGCGATCAGACCGCCCTCGGCGAGCCCGGCCAAGGCGCGGGCCGCAATCAGCGTGCCGGCGCTCGCGGCATAAGCCGTCCACACATTGGCCAGCGCCAGCAGCAGCAGAAGGACGGCACTTTTCCAGCGCATGTGGTGCGCCGAAAGCAGCATCGCCACGACAGCCGAACCGATCGCAATAGCGATCATCTCGGCTGTGGCGACCAGCGCCAGTTCGTCGCCGCTGACATGGCCTTCAGTGTAGAGAGCTCCGAGCAGCACAGGTTGCAGGCCGAGGATGAGCAGGCCGACCGAACCGATCCACAAGGCCGAGGCGAGCTGCCAGCCGGTCGGATTGCCGACCAGCCAGTCGCCACTGCCTGCGTGGCCGGTATCTGTCGAAGCCAAAGGCGCCTCCCAACGTCCTTGCCGTGCGGCAAAAAAGCTGACAACCTGTCAGTATTTCAGAAACTGATACTTGATCATATTTCTTGTCAACCGGAATTTGGGAAGCCGTGCGAAAGATCGGTGCATGACGGAATTGAAGAGAATGGCGACCGAGCCGAGGCGCAGGCCCAAGCAGGAACGCAGCCGCGAGCGCATCGACGCGATCCTGTCGACGACCATGCGGCTGATCGGAGAAAAGGGTATCGACGCCGTCACCATGAAGGAAGTCGGCATGCTGGCGGGCGGGCCGATCGCCACCGTCTACCACTATTTTCCCAACAAATCGGCGATCCTGGCGATGCTCTATGAGCGGTTTTCAGAGGTCAGCCGGGCACGGCTGACGACGATCATCGCCGAAATCCGCGAGGCGAACGACGTGATCGTGGCCGCTGACCGGCTGCTCGATGATTATCTCAGCCGTGTCGCCGGCGATCCGGCCATCCAGGATCTGCAGAACGCCATCCAGGCCGACAAGGCGCTCAAAAACCTCGACATCGCCGAAACCCGACACCAGGCCAAAATGTTCTGCGACCACGTCATCGCCTTGCTCGAGCCCGAGAGGCGCGAGCAGTTCGAACGCATGGTCCTGCTGATCTTCCAGCTCGCCGGCGGCGTGGTGCGCCTGGCGCTCGCCGAGGGCGAAGCGGAAAGCCGCCAGACCATCGAGGATTACCGGTCTATCATTCACACGCAGCTGCGACTGTTTCTATAGGGCGTCCGCGGCGATCTCAGCCGCGCCTATTTCGCCCGATGGATGAGGCCTTCGAAGCCGTGAGTCAGATCGGAAGCGCCGGCCGCGAACATCTTGACGAGGTTTTGCGGACGGCCGGGAGTCTTGTTTGCATCGAGGAGGACGGCCTTGCCCTCATGCATGACGAAATCGAATTTTCCATAGTCAAAGCCGAGTTCACGCCGGCGCTCACGCAATTCGTCGGGCACCGGGACGGGCTCGCGCCGGATCGTCTCCGATGCCTTGACCAGCCCGTTCGGGGAGACGTAGCGGGTGCAGCGCTCGCGCTCTCCGCAAAACACCCAGAAACGAACAGCAAAACCGTCGGGTTCTCTCTCCGGAATGAACTTTTCCACGACGAGATCGTCGCAATCAAAGACGCCATCTGGAACGTCGCCGAGAGATCCATGGACCTCATAAGGATGCAAGGCTGGCAAGCGCGGAAACGGCTGCTGTTTCCCGGCACGCTCGGATCGCCGGTTGAGGAGCGTCTCCGGAATACCCCGATTGTTGAGATTGCTTTTGACGATCACCTGACCTTGCCAGCTGTCGGTTCTGTCGACCAATGCGCCGCTGATCCGCCGCTTGGATATGTCGGCGGCGCCGATGTTGAGGCAGAAGGCAAAACTCCGGGCGTAGTCGACATAGTCCGCAGGCGTCACCGTGGCATCGACATGCAATGCCGCCATATCGCCGCTGACCGGCTTCGACAGGCCTTGCTGAACCTGAACCGAGTGGCCGCGCCTTTTCAATTCCGCAAGAATGTCGAACAGCATGTATGGGCTGCTCCTGCGCAGCAGGATGTCGCGCCTGCCCAGGAACCTGTCATGCTCGTGCGTTATCACAACGATGCGCGCCACTATCTACCTCTTGGACCGTCTGTAAATTCTTGAAATGTCTTGGCTTGTCCGACGACCTCTATTAAGCCCCGGCGGGTATCCAAATCCAGGCGTCCAGGGGCCAATAAATTGCATGACAAATCATTGGGACGATTACCACCGCCATTGGAAACTTCTGGAAGCGCCGCTCCGGCCAACAGCGGAAACCGTCGCTATATTCG
>NZ_RZTF01000388.1:0-930 GCF_004023175.1 Mesorhizobium sp. M7A.F.Ca.MR.362.00.0.0 | reverse complement strand
ATGTCCTCCTCTTGGGGGTGACCCCGGAATTGGCAATTCTGGGCAAGTCGATGTTGGCGGTCGACCAGTCGGCGGCCATGATTTCCGGCGTATGGGCCGGCGACGACGGCTCGCGAAGGGCAATCGCCGGCAACTGGCTTAACCTGCCCGTGGATCACGCAAGCATCGACGCCGTCATCGGCGACGGATGCCTGTCGGCGGTCGATTCCCAGGCGGCGCGCAGTTCGTTGTTTGGCGAGGTCGCCAGGGTACTGAAGCCTGGCAGGCGCGCAGCGATCCGCGTCTTCGCACGACCGGAAACGGCAGATGATCTGCGCGGCATCGAAGCTCTGGTTCTGGCCGGCGGGGTCGAGAATTTCCACGCGCTCAAATGGCGGATCGCGATGGCGTCCACGACGAACGACCCCGATTTCGCCATCAAGGTGGCAACGATCCGCGATACGTTCGGCAGACTGTTCCCAGACCGCGAAGCTCTTGCCGCAAGGACGGGGTGGAGCATGACCTCGATCAACACGATCGACGTCTATGCCGGCTCGGACATAAGCTACAGTTTCGCGACGCTGGCCACGCTGATCGAAGAGGCCGCCGACTGGTTCGGCGAGGTGCGCGTCGTGCCGAGCGGCAGCTATCCGCTGGCCGAACGGTGCCCGCTTCTGGTACTCGGTTCGGCCAGGCACCGCTAAGTTCATCATCATACCGCCAAGAGCCGCTCCGAGCGCCTTGACTCCGGCGCGCCGCCAGCCTATTTCAGCGCCACGTTAGCACTCGCCTTTGGTGAGTGCTAACCACATGTCCGGCGCCGCCGGATGGAGGAACTGTTTCTCACCGTTCTCATCGAGGAAGAAAAAATGGCAAAGTCGAAGTTCCGCCCGCTTCATGACCGCGTGGTCGTTCGCCGGGTCGAATCCGAATCCAAGACCGCTGGCGGGA
>NZ_RZTF01000387.1:0-6072 GCF_004023175.1 Mesorhizobium sp. M7A.F.Ca.MR.362.00.0.0 | reverse complement strand
CCCCTCGCTGCTGGCCGTGCAGCTCTCGAGCCGAGCATCAGATCTTGGACTGAATTTTAGCGCTGCCGATGCCTTCCAGGCCCCAGTTCTGAAGGACCTTGCATCGAAGGTTGGCTTGGAACCACAGCCCAGCAGTGCGGGAGTGATTTCCGTTCAAGCAACCGGATCGCAGCCACCGCTGTTCTTTGTTCCCACAGGTTTCGGCGATTGTTCCTATGTCGTCAGTTTGGTTAAGGAAATGAATGTAGACTGTCCCGTCTTTGCTTTGCCATGGCCGACTTTCGATGAAGCTCGTCCACTGACTCTTGAAGCGATTGCTGACATGGTCATCTTGGCAATCAAAGAAATTCAGCCCCACGGTCCATACCGCTTCGCAGGATACTCGTCGGGCGGCATCCTCGCCTACGCCATAGCCCAGCGCTTACTGGCCCTGGATGATACCGTGTCCTTCATGGCGTTCATCGATGTTACGTTATTTGCGAATCGATCGAGCATGTCCCCCTCTCTGATCGTCCGAAACATGGTGTTGGAGCGTTTCGAATCGTTGAATGATGAAACCTTCGAAGTTTTGAAACGCTTTGCTGGACAATGTTCAATTGCTCAGCTGATTGAAAAGGCAAAGAGAATTGGGGCGATACCTCCGGATCGTGATCTCCACGATGACATTCTGATGTCGGAAAGAACCGCCCAATTTCATAGGGCATTGCAGTCGTATCAAGTTCCGTCCCTGCCAATCGAGATATATCAGTTTTATGCCATGGAGCCTCTCATCAGCCGTCGGATACCACCTGATAAAGCCTCAACAGGCCAAGAGGCTCGTTCGCCTATGCGCGGCTGGGACCGGGTCTTGAGTCCGGAGGCTATTACTGCCGTACCGATTGTAGGCGACCACGTGACGATGATGAGTGTTATGGAAAACCGCAAGGCTCTGGCCCGAGCTATTTCTACACCTTTAACAGGGGTTCTTGAAAAAGATTCCTAGCGAACTGCACCGAAGGTTCCTGGCTCTGGGACGCGACAATCGCCAAATGTCGGAGAGTTCTGGCTCGGTGATCCAAAGATGGGAAGCATATGTGGTCTGCCGCCGCTGCTGATCGACGACCGAGTCGGGCAATTTGATTTCAAGGCCAAGCTGCATTGGCTGAGCTTCTCATCCGAAAAGCTCAAAGGATCCAGATAGAATGGAGACTATCACCATTGATCAACAGAAACATCCTCGTCGGCATCCGTCCAATAGAACCGGGCGACGAATCCACTTTGTACGATTCCGAAGTTACCTCGTTGGGACGCGCTGTTACCAAAGTTCGCCGCCAAAGCGGTGCTGCAAGAGTAGTCGCCAGAACACTCCTTGGGCAACTGGGATTCCCACAACTGCCGATCCCAAAGACGCGCTCTGGTGTTCCGATCTGGCCATCCGGCATCGTCGGATCTTTGGCGCACCACGATACCGTAGCAGCCGTCGCCATTGCAGGGACGAAAAGAATTGCGGCTCTCGGCATCGACATTGAGCCTAATGAACCTCTGCCGGAGAACCTGATCGAATTGATTGCCACCCCTAACGAACAACGCATGTACGATCTACATCTGCTCAAGCGGCGGGATCTCTTCGTTTTGAAGGAGGCAGTATATAAGGCGTATTTTCCACTGTACAATCAGTTCCTTGAATTCCAGGACGTGGAAATTGATATCTCTGCGCGAGTAGGACACGTGTCGAAGGCAAATTGCACGTTTTCTCTCGAGTTACTTATTTCCAACAATGTAATCGGCTTGGCGTATTCACGGCCGACATTCGGTGACCTTGCTCGGCCCCGTCCCGGAGGTGGGTGATCCGGCCGTTTTCGGGGACTTCCCCCCGGGGTGAAAATGGTCGATCTCGACCGTGCCATCGAGCATGTTTTCCCCCGCCGCCATCAGCCGCAGGGCGTGACCCATGCGCCAGGCTGCGGATTCCGACGTGAAGCCGGCCGCGATTCCAACCAAAGTGTCGTTTAATTGTAAGAAGTCGGCCCTGAATAACGGCTAAGGCGTTGATATTCCGAACCCGTGAAGACGGGTGGAAGCATCCGATTTCGCGGTTGTCGGCTGGAGTGCTTGCAGGCACCAGGCAAACCAAAGAGCGAGAACCGTGAGGATCAGGCGCAGATTTTGGCCTGCGGCGACGAGCAACGCATTGATCGCATCGCCAGCATGGCCGAGGAGGAAGTTGCGGTCCAGTCGGCCGTCGGTCTTCATGTGACCGATGGTGGCCTCGATGGCCGATCGTCGTTTCAGCTCCCGACGCATGGTGGCCGTCAGGCCACGCTTGCGGCCGGCGATCATCACCGAGCCTGAGCCGGCATAGTCGTGGCCGCGATAGCCCTTGTCGACGTAGATGCGGTCCGGATCGACGCCGCCGATCTCCACCGCCTGATCGACCGTTGCTGCGAGCGTGTGGCCATCATACGGATTGCCCTCGAACGCCTTGGCCGCCAGCACGAGGCCCTCGCGGTTGGTTGCCGCGATCCCGACCTTGCAGCTGAATTCGTAAGGGTTGCGGGCTTTGCCCTTCGCGATGCAGACCACCTCGGGCGCGTGCAGGGAGTAGATCTTGTTCCTGTCCTTCGGCTTCTGCGCCAAGAGCCGCTCGACGAGCCCGAGCAACCGGGCAAATCTGGCCTCGAGTTCGGCATTGCCGGCGATCTTGCGGCCGACGTCGCGGAACACCCGGCCGAGATAGGTGCGAAGGCGCTTGAGTTCGCGACGCATCCGGCGGAACTGTCGGGCATGCGCATAGCGACCCGCCCGCACCGCCGCTGCCTTGGCCAGCCGCGTGTGGCTCTGCCTGAGCTCGATGCCGTACCGCTTGGCCTGACGCACCAGGATCTGGATTGCCTTGAGGTAGAGCCGGCTGTCGGTGGGGTGGGCGATCGCCTTCGGCTGCACCGTCGTGTCGACGGTGATCCGCTCCAGCGAACCGGGTTTCGCAGTCCCCGTCTCGAGTGCGACGTCGACGCTTGCCTTCAGCATTTCCTCCAGCCCCTCGGGCCCGATCCGCTTGCGCCAGCGCGTCATCGTGCTGGCATCGATCGGCGGCTCGTGCTGGAAGAACTCGAAGCCGCAGAAAAATTGCCAGTACGCGTTCTCCACCCAGCGCTCCACCGTCTCTTCGTCCGACAGGTCGTGGACGTGCTTGAGGTAATGCAGACCGACCATCAGCCGCGTCGGCTTGGCCGGCCTGCCGACGGGGCGATAAAATCCGCCAAACGCCTCGTCAAAGCGCGACCACTCCATCAATGCCGACAACCGGACCAGCGGATGGCGCGGATTGATGATGGCATCGAGGCGCTCGCGGAACAAATCGCTCTTACCGGACGACGGACGGGCTGGAAGCATTGCAAAAACACCGGGAAACGACGGGATCAAAGGTGGCTTCCGGCATTCTCCAATACTTCAAACCCGATGGGAATCCCTGCAACGCAAGGGGTCCACGAGTTTTTCAGGGCGAACTAAGAATGCAGTCGTTTCGACCAGGATTTGCATCTAATTTGAGAATAGGGAAGTTCGGATTCTCAAATTAGATGCTATCGTATTGGCGAAAGACCGTGCATCCATTGAATTCCATAAGCCGTCTTCGAGAAATACGAGGCCGATAAGGTGTTGACATTGATTTTCACATTAAATGCCAATGGCCGGGCTCGATTATCAAATTAAGTGCACATTCTCAAATTAGGTGTATAGCTAACATACCGAAATCGTTGACAAGCCATTCTCATCATTAACTGCAAAGCGACATCTCCGCCCCAGGCATGAATGCCAGCAGGACGCGCATCGGATCATCATCCCAGTGGGGGAGATCACGCGTTTGCCGCTCCCACTCCGTCGCCGGCACCTTCAACGTCCTGTCGTTTTCCTGAAGGTTATGGTCGATCACCGCGAGCGCGACGCATCGCTCCAGATCGGCAAAGCTGAGGCGAGCTCTCCGTTGCGCGGGGTATTCGTCGCGATCCGCCACGGATCGGCCCGTCGAGCCGGGCTGTGACGCAAGAACAGAGTTGAGCTTCCCGAGCAGCCTTTCAACCACGCCACCTTGATGGACGCGACCACGGTCCCGGTAGCGGATGCGAATGCCGTAGTCCTCGCAGCCACGCTGGAAGGCATGGCCTTTGAACTCCTTGGCGGAGTCGGTCACAAGCGACCGCGGTCGACCGAACATCGGCCACCCATGCTCAATGTACCGGGCGGTGAGCCAGGCCTCCTTCCGGCTCATGGCCTGGGCGAGGCAAAGCGCGACCGACAGCGCCGACGGCTTCTCAAGAGTAAGGCAGAAGCCAAAAATGCAGCGCGTCGTCACGTCGGTGACGATCGTCAGGTACGCTCACCAACGAAGGTTCCTCCGCCCTCGACGACCTCGACGAAATTGATGTCGGTGGGCGTATGATCGATCTGGCAAACATCGAGCGGGCGCGCTGCATGGATATATCCTGGCCGCGGTTTGAGCCGATGGAGATGCTTCGGGTTGGCGGACCGTTTCCTCGCGACCTCCTCGGGGCTGAACAGCCCGGGTATCCGGCGGGCGACCGTGAGATAGGACGGAGCGGCCAAGCCGGCCTCTTCGCAGCGAGCGCGGATCTCGGCCACGACGGGAGCGAGCGGCGGAGCCTCCAGCACCAGCCACTGCTCTCGCAACGTCGTCGCAATGATCGCCTCGATGCCTTGATCAAGGCGCTTCTTGCGGCTGCCATCCAACTGGGGCAGCAGCGACGTCACGGTCCGATCGTTGCGGTAGCGCGCCAGCAGATTGTAGACCTGGCGGGTCGAGAGGCGCAGCTCGGCCGCGGCCCGATTGATTGCCGCGCGTCGTGGCCCCGAACTGTCAAGGACCCTGTCGAGCTCGCGAGCGAGACGACGTGCCGCCGACCATGCTTCGTCGGAGTGCGACGTGCCGGGTGCGGCTTTTCGGTTGTGCAATGGTTTCGGCAAATCGAGCGGTCAGTGAAATCGTTAGTGAAAATTTGCGCCTCTGGTAGCGCGCAAACCTAACCGGCATATGACGTTCGGGCGATTGAAATCGGGAAGTAAAAGCGACAGCAGAAGTTCAGCTGGCCCGGCTCGACGAGAGGACGCGGCGTAGTCCGGTTGGCGCCGGCTTTGTCGAGCGAGGGCATTTCTTCGACTCGGCTGCCAGCATGTGGGTTTCCGGTGAACTCGTCCATGTCGAGGATCTCGTTCTCCACGACGCGCATATGGACGTTCGGGCTCCGACCCACGAACTCGTCATTGCCCACTCTATCCTGCGAGCGCGCCGCCGGATCGCGGATTCCGATTCAGGCTGGGCGCTGAGCGATGTCGGCATCTCCGCGCTGCGTGGTCGACCGGTCGATGCGGTCGCGGAGAGGGAAGGGGAGGGGACCATCGATGATGATGATGCCGTCGAAGCGCCGGACGCCGATACCGAGTCTGCTGATGACGCGTTTGCGCAGCATTTTGCGGATATTGATGCTGTCCTCGCCCGCTCCGAACGGCTGTTGACGGAACATGGCGCAAAGACGGCGCTGCAGCCGCCGGCGAGGGTAGAGCCCAGCGGACGCGACCCACTCATCTACGACCAGGATTGGGACGAAGCAGAGCGACTTTCCCGCTGGCGAGATACGATTTCTGAAGCCGACGCTATCCCGGCGTCACTCGGGGTAGCCGTTCTATGGGAAGCTTGGGAAACCCTCGAACCCCTTCAGCGCCAGAATTGGCTGGGCTCCATTCTCGTCGGCTCGTATCTACGATCGAGGGGCAAGGTCGCCAGTCATCTCCTCGCATTCAACGTTGGCTTGAAGGCAATCTCGCGAGAGCGGCGGCGTTCGTCGACCCATACGACCAGGCTCATCGCATTCCTTAATGCCCTGTCGAGCGCGGCGGAAGCCGGAATGAAGGAACTCGATCGCCTCGGCCAGGCAAAGGATCAGATGGAGCGTCGGCTGAGGAATCGTCGTTCATCGAGTAGTCTCCCCGATCTTATCGAGCTTGTCCTCTCGCGACCGATCGTTTCTGCGACGATGATCGCGAAGGCAGTAAAGGTCACCCCTCGGGGCGCCCTCAACC
>NZ_RZTF01000386.1:0-6109 GCF_004023175.1 Mesorhizobium sp. M7A.F.Ca.MR.362.00.0.0 | reverse complement strand
GGTGATGGACGACATCATCGAATGTCCCAAGCACAATGGCCGCTTCAACTACAAGACGGGCGTGGCTCGAGGCGCACCGGTATGCGTCAATCTCGCCACCTATCCAGTGAAGGTCGAGGCTGGCAAAGTGATGATCCAGATCGGCTGACCTGCCGCCGAATGCAACTGAGGGAACCCTTTTGATGAGCCGAAAAAGACCGACGGTGGCGGATTTGCGCGCCATGAAAGGCAAGCGCCAGCTGACCATGCTGCGCGTGCTGACGATGGACGAGGCAGAGGCCGCGGAGCGCGCAGGGGTCGACATCGTCTCGGTGCCGCCCGAACTGGTGCTCAACCCGCAATACCGGGACGCCGCACCCAGCCTGTTCACCATGCCAGGCGACAATTTCTACGAGATCGGCACGGCGGACGATTTCGTGCGCTGGGCTTTCCGGCTCTACAAGGCCGGCGCCGACGCGGTCTATTGCAGCGCCGGCTACGCCACGGTCAAGCGGATGGCCGATGACAATATCCCGGTGATCGGCCATGTCGGGCTGATCCCGTCACGGGCCACCTGGACCGGCGGCTTCAAGGCGGTCGGCAAGACCGCCGACACCGCCATGGAGGTCTTCGCGGCGGTGAAACAACTGGAGGCCGCAGGCGCCATCGGCGCCGAGATCGAGGTCGTGCCGGTCGAGGTGGCCAAGGCGATCTCGGAACGCACATCCTTGATCATGCTGTCGATGGGGGCGGGCACCGGTTGCGATGCGCAATATCTGTTCGCCGACGACATTCTCGGCCAGACCCGGGGCCACATGCCTCGCCATTCCAAGGTCTATCGCAATTTCGCCGCCGAATATGATCGTTTGCAGGCCGAGCGCATCGCCGCGTTCTCGGAGTATGTTGCCGATGTCAACAGTCTCGCCTATCCCGAAGACAAGCATGTGGTGCATATGGATCCGGCTGAGCTCAGCTTGTTCACGAAAAGGGTCGACAGGGCGTGAAATCTCAAGGCAATGAGGCGACGGACGAGGCCGCGCCGGTTCATATTCTCACGCTTTCCTGCGAGGATCGGCCGGGAATCGTTGCCGCCGTCACGGCGGAGCTTGCCGCGAACGGCGCCAACATCGCCGAAAGCAGCCAGTTCTGGGACCGGCAGACCAATCGCTTTTTCATGCGGATAGCCTTCATCAGCCCGCCAGGCTCGACCAGGGACAGCCTGGAGCGGGCCTTGAAATCAAGCGTCGACCGCTTCGGCATGAAGACCGCGCTCGTCGATCAGGCGCGCCGCCCGAAGATCATCGTCATGGTCTCCAAGTTCGACCACGCGCTTCTCCATCTGCTGTACCAGATCAGGGTCGGCTGGCTGAACGCGGAGGTTGCCGCCGTCGTCTCCAACCACGAGGATGCCCGCCGCTTCGCCGAGCTGGAGGGCATTCCCTATCACCATTGGCCGACCACCAAGGAGAACAAGGCCGAACAGGAACAGAAGCTGCTGGACCTGGTGCAGCGGACGGGGGCCGAACTGGTCATCCTGGCGCGCTACATGCAGGTCTTTTCAAAAGGCCTGTCGGACCGGCTGTTCGGACGGGCGATCAACATCCACCATTCGTTCCTGCCGAGCTTCAAGGGCGCTAAGCCGTATCACCAGGCCTTCGACCGCGGCGTCAAGCTGATCGGTGCGACGGCGCATTACGTCACCTCCGACCTCGACGAGGGTCCGATCATCGATCAGGAGACCGAACGCGTCACCCATGCGATGAGCGCCGAGGACTTCGTCGCTGTCGGGCGCGACATCGAAAGCCGGGTGCTGGCGCGCGCCGTCAAGTTGCATCTCGAAGCCCGCGTCATGCTCAACGGCCACAAGACCATCGTCTTCTGAGAAGCCACGTCAGGCCGGCCAACTGCCGCCTGCGAGCGCGGCGTAAAGCGTCTCGGCGTCGATACCGAGCGGCCGGTCCTCTTTCAGCATGGGGACGAGCGAGCGTATCGCCGTGTGAATTGCGGCGGTGCGTGGCGCCAATGTGAAGCCGTCGCGCAGGTCGACGGCCTGTGCGGCGGCCATCAATTCGAAGGCGATCAGGCGGCGCCACAGCGCGATCATCCCGGCGCATTTTGCCACCGCCAGAGGCGTCTGCGTGGCGTGATCCTCGACGCCTTCCGACACGGCCAGGAAGTCGAGCATCACCGGATTGGCCTTGTGGCGGATGGCGGCCAGGATCGACGTCACCGTCTTCTGCAGCGGTACGAGGCCGGCCGAGGCGCCGCCGACCGGCGACAGATATTTCGGCAGGCCATTGCGGCCGGAACCGGTGAGCTGGATGAAGCGCGCGGCACTGGCCGCGGCACATTGGGCGATCGCCAGGCCGAGCGTCTCAAAGGCGAGCGCCAATGCGGCGGTGTGGAAATTGCCGGTCGACAGCACCAGTCCATCATCGCCCAGCACCAGCGGGTTGTCGGCTGCGGCGTTGAGCTCGATCTCGACAGCCTGTCTCGCCTGACCGATCGCCTCAATCAGCGCGCCATGGATCGACGGCATGCAGCGGATCGACAGCGGGTCCTGCAAGGTGGTCGGCGCCGGCGCCTCATCGCGGACGAGCAGATCGTGCAGCGCCTTGGCTGCTTGCTGCTGGCCGGCCGCCGGGCGCGCCATATGCAGGCGCGGGTCGAGGATGGTGCGGTTGGCAGCAAAACCTTCCATGGTCAGCGCCCCGGCCTGCTGTTGCCGGGCAAGGGCGGTCAGCGCATCCGTCACTGCAAGCGCGCCGCTGCCGGCGGATACCGCCGAGGCGTTGATCAGCGACAGGCCGTCCTTCGGCGCCAGGCTGATGGGGGCGAGGCGCGCCATCATCAGCGCCTTGGCCGCCGGCATGAGACGGCCCTGATAGTCGGCTTCGCCATCGCCAGTGAGCATGCGGGCGAGTGCCGTCATCAACACCAGGTCGCCGGCGCCGATCGAGCCGAGCGACGGCATGACGGGATGGACGCCGGCATTGAGCGCGTCGACCAAAGCGACGAAAACGGAAGGCGACAGGCCGGAGCCGCCGACCGACAGCATCGACGCACGGGCAAGCATGGTTGCCCGCACGGCTTCAACCGGCAGCACCTCGCCGACGGCGCCGCTGCGTCCTTCAAGCAACTGGCGCTGGAAGGCGCCGGCGTCGCCCTCTACAGCAGTGCCGAGATTGGCGCCGAGCCCGGTGTTCAGGCCATAGATCTGTTGGCCGGATGCGGCGGCTTGGTCGAGCACTTTTCGTGCCTTTTCCAGCCTGCCGATGACATCGGGTCCAATCTCCACCTTGCGCCCATCGCGGGCGATCGCAGCGACATCGTCAATACCGACGCCGGTTCCGGTGAGGACGAGCGCGCTCATGCGAAGCGCAGCCGCTGGCCGATGCCTTGCACTTGGGCCTTGGCCAGCATCGCCTTGCCCAGCGCAATGTCGGACAGCGACAGGCCGCGATGCCAGAACAGGATCGTTTCGGCGTCGCTTTCGCGCCCGGCTTTCAGACCGGCGGCGATCTGGCCAAGCTCGGCATGCAGCGTCTTCTCGCTCAGCCGCCCGGTCTCGACATGGGCGCGCAGCGAGCCGAACTTGCCGCCCTTGCACTGGCCCCAATCGTCGACGACCATTTTCTGCATGATATCGGTCAACGACAGTTCCACCGCGCTCATCGTGCCGTAGGGCACGACCAACGCGCCGGGCTTGATCCATTCGGTCTTGAGCAATGGCTGCGGCTCCGGCAACCGCGAGGCCTCGACGACAATGTCGGCGCCCTCGATGCAGCTTTTCCAGTCGGCGACCGCCGTCACCGTCTTGCCGAGATCGGCGGACAGTCTGGCGGCAAAACCGTCGCGGCTTTCCGGGCGGCGCGAATGGACGCGGATCTCGTCGAAATCGAAGAGATGGTCGAGCAGGCGGACATTCCAGTAGGCGGTGCCGCGCGCGCCGATATGGGCCAGCACTTTGGAATTCTTTCGCGCCAGATGCCTGGCGCCGATGGCGGTGACGGCGCCTGTGCGCATGTCGGTGATGACGGTGGCGTCAAGGATGGCGCGCGGCGCGCCGGTGCGCGGGTCGAACAGGTTGAGGATGCCGAATTCGGAAGGCAGGCCATGCAGGTAATTATCGACATAGTCGCCGACGATCTTGACGCCGGCCGTGTCGAGCGGCGCGACGTAGCCGCGCAACACGTTGAAATGGCCGTGGAAGGACGGGTCCGGCTCGAGATGGACGCGCGGTTCGATCACCGTCTGGCCCTTGCCTTGCGCAACCAGGCCAGCCTCGACGGCGGCAATGATTTCGCCATCGGTCATGGCAAGGGCGTCGATGTCGAGGGCATTGAGGTAGTCGATGTAGATGGGCTTCATGTTACGCGGACACTTTCCTCGGCCACCCCGTTCATCCCATAGCAGGCCAAGGCGGGACACGAAAGTTTGTTGCGAGGTCTCTGGACGCCGCAGGTGAGATGCTGTTCAAACCGGTTCCGTCATGACAGCCGTTCCCGAGACCGCAACCTTATCCGAAACGGCCACCAATGCGCGGCGCGTGGCGCTGATCGTCGCCATCGCTTTCTTCATGCAGTTTCTGGATTCGACGATCATCTCGACCTCGCTGCCGCAGATGGGGGCTTCCTTCGGCGTGTCGGCGGTGGCGATCAGCATCGGCATCACGGTCTACATGCTGACCATGGCCGTATTCGTGCCGCTGTCGGGCTGGCTCGCCGACCGGTTCGGCGCCCGCAACATCTTCCTGCTGGCGATCGTCCTGTTCACCCTGGCCTCGCTTGCCTGCGGCGTCTCGCAAAACCTGACCCAGTTCGTCGCCGCACGTGTCGTGCAAGGGCTCGGCAGCGCGCTGATGACGCCGGTCGGGCGCATCCTGGTACTGCGTAATGCGTCGAAGTCGGAGCTGCTGAACGCCACGGCACTGATCACCTGGCCGGCGCTGTTTGCGCCGGTGATCGGGCCGGTGCTCGGCGGCTTCATCACCACCTATCTGTCCTGGCACTGGAATTTCTTCATCAACATCCCCCTTGGCGTGGTCGGGTTGGTGCTGGTCGCCCGCTTCATTCCGGGCGATCGCGAAGCCGACCCCAAGCCGCTCGACTGGCCGGGTTTTTTCCTGACATCGGCGGGGCTTGCCCTGCTTCTCTATGGCCTTGAACGCATTGCTCATCCGGAGGACGGCGTGTTGCCTACAGCGTTGCTGATCGTTGCCGGCATCGTCATCGGCTGGCTGGCGGTGCGGCATCTCAGGCGCGCGCCGCATCCGCTGCTCGATCTCTCCTCGTTCAAGGTGCTGACCTTCGCCATCTCGACGCTTGCCGCCGGCACCATTTTCCGGGTGGCGATCAACGCCACGCCATTCCTGTTGCCGCTGCTGTTCCAGGTCGGCTTTGGCCTCTCGTCCGTCGATGCCGGCTTGATGATCCTGGCCTATTTCCTCGGCAATCTCGGCATGAAGACGGTGACGACACCAACGCTGCGCCGTTTCGGCTTCCGGTCGGTGCTGGTCGTCAACGGCCTGATCGCTTCGGCGGCGATCATGGCATGTGCTGCGATCTCACCGCAGACGCCGCAAGCGCTGGTGGTGGCGTTGATGCTGATCGCCGGCCTGTCGCGCTCGATGCAGTTCACCGCGCTCAACACACTGGCCTTCGCCGACATCGATGCGGCGCAACGAAGCTCGGCGGCGACGCTGTCCTCGATGCTGCAGCAGGTGGCGATGCTGTTCGGCGTCGCGGTGGCGGCGGCGATCCTCAATTTGTCGCAGATCGCCAGGGACCGGCCGGCCCTCGATCTTGTGGATTTTCGAGTGGCCTTCCTGGCGATCGGCGCCATCGGGCTGGTGGCGGCGTTGCGTTTTCTCGTGCTGCCGCCAGGTGCGGGCGCGGAGGTTTCCGGCCACTCGCTGGGAAATTGAGATCGATTTTTCCGCCTGATGCGGAGATAAATTCCGTCTTGTCCTTTCGCCTTGGTGCAGCCTTTTCGCGAGTGGCGGCTATGGCGCAAGCAATTGCCAAAAGTGCAGAGTTTTCCGAGCATTGCGCCAGCTTCGGCAATCGATGCGTCCATTTGGCAAATATCGCTGCCGGCCGGGGTTCCGAGCGCGGATTCATTTGACGAA
>NZ_RZTF01000385.1:4097-6140 GCF_004023175.1 Mesorhizobium sp. M7A.F.Ca.MR.362.00.0.0 | reverse complement strand
CACGACGATGGTGTCGGCGTCGATGATCGGTTGTGCGAGATCGCCGCTCAGCATGAGACCGATATTGCGGACGACGAGCGTGTTGGCAGACGACTGGAGGTCGGACGACATCGGTTCTCACTTTTGCTGTTATGGAAAAAAGGACTGGACGCGGCTTATTTGCCGCTGTCGCCATTCGTTGGGTCGTCGTCGTTGATGCGCTGGAGCAGGCGAAGCAGCGTCGCCTGCTCGGCCGGTGAGAGCGGCGACAGGAACCGCCGCCCGACCTCGACGCTGCGTTCGAGCCGCTCCAGCGTATAGTCGGTCCCTTTGCCGGTCAGCGCGATCATCGTCAGGCGTTGGTCGGTTTCGGAGGCGCTGCGCGTGATCAGCCCGTGTTTGAGCAGTTTGCGCATGACGATGCTGATGGTCGATGGGTCCATCGCCGTCAGCCGGCCGAGATGGTTCTGCGAAACTTCGCCATGCTTGAGGATCGTGGCGAGCGCCGCGAATTGCGTTGGCGAAAGGTCTTCGCCGGCCATGACCTGCTGGAAGCGCAACGTCGCGCGCTGATGCGCCCGGCGGATGACGTGCGCCGGGTGGCGGTCCAGTTCATAGCCGGTCCCGGCGTACTGCTGCAGCACCTGCTCGCGGCTCAGGGGTGCATCGCCTCCCGGCGTTTCGCCTTTTTTGGATTGCGGTTTCTTTTCAGTCGTCACACCGGACTCCTATCGCCGCTGTCTTGGATGTCGCCGGCCGGAAAAAGCTCAAGCCGCAACCCTCGCTGGTTGAAGCGATGTCCCGTCGCGGAGGGCTGCGACGACATCAGCCGAATCGCTGACCACGCCGAAATGGGTCGCTATGTCGTAGAGCGAGCTTTCCTGCTCGCGTGGTCCCGTTGCCGCGCAGCAATCGCTTGGCACTACCACCTCATAGCCCTCGAAAAAGGCATCGTGGACGGTCGAGCGCACACAGATATTGGTGACCACGCCGAAGATGATCAACTGATCGATCTGCATGTCTTTCAGCGTCAGGTCGAGGTCGGTTTGGAAGAAGGCCGAGTAGCGTCGCTTGATCACATGGATCTCGTCATCGCGGGCGCCGAGATCCTCGATGATTTCCGGCCCCCAGCTTCCATCCAGGCAATGCGGTGTGCGCTTCAGCCATTCGCGCTCACGTCGCATGCCCGGCCGGTGGCTGTCATGGACCCAGATCACCGGCACGCCGGCGGCGCGCGCGGCTTCGATCACGGCCAGTTGGGGCGCGACCAGCGTCTCGTACCCAGGCAGGACCATGGCCCCGCCGGGCTTGCAGAACTCATTGACCATATCGATGACGACAACGGCCGCACGGCGTGGATCGAGGCGCACCGCATCATCGTGCCGATGTGAGGAAAAACTGTCCACGGACATGGCGAGCTCCTTTGACCGATCGTTGATGCTCATACAAAAAACCCTAGCGGATGCCAAGTCAATCCCGTTCGACGCAAAGCGTGCTGGTCGGCCTTGCGCACCGCGCTCCGACAAGCGTATGCGCTATTTGTCCATCGCGAAATGGCCTTGACAACGCTTGTCAGGCATGTGCTCGATTTGTATGACCATCAACAATATTCAAGCCGCTTAATTGCGGAGCCGAGGCCGAGATATGAAAACCATCGTCACCGGAGCCAGTGGCCTGCTTGGCCGCCATGTGGCCGAGGCTCTGGTTGCGGCCGGCCACGATGTGCTTGGTATCGATGCCGTGGTGCCGGGTGAGGTCGCATGGCGCCACGCAACCGCCGATTTGACCGATCTGGGATCGACACTGCAGCTGGTGCGCGATTGCGATGCCGTTGTGCATGTCGCGGCCATTCCGCGGCCGACCGGCCGGGCCGGCGGCGAGGTGTTCAAGACCAACATCGCGACCGCCTACAATGTGGTCGAGGCAGCTGCCATGGCCGGCGCCAGGCGCTTCGTCTATGCCTCGTCCTTCAGCGTTTTCGGCTATCCCTTTTTCGAGAAACCGGTGCGGCCGCCCTATCTGCCGGTCGACTTGAACCATCCGGTCGGCGCGCAGGACCCGTAC
>NZ_RZTF01000385.1:2290-4087 GCF_004023175.1 Mesorhizobium sp. M7A.F.Ca.MR.362.00.0.0 | reverse complement strand
CGTACGGCCTGTCGAAATGGCTGGGCGAGGAAATCGTCGACGCGGCGGTGCGCCGCGGTGCCTTCTCGGCGGTCAGTGTCCGCATGCCGTGGATCCAGACGCCGGGTTCTTTTTTCGACGGCGTCGGGCCGCGCCGCGCCACTGCCGACAGTGCCCGCGACCTGTGGGCCTATCTGGATGCGCGCGACGCCGGGCAGGGCTTCCTGCGGGCGCTTGAGTGGCAAGGCGATAGCCATCTGCGCGTCCTCCTGAGCGCCGCCGACACATTCATGGAAGAGGAAACCGAAGCGCTTTTGCGCCGGGTCTATCCTGATGTCCCCCTGTCACGGTCGATCGCCGGTTTCGGCGCCGTGCTCGACACGGTCCATGCGCGCGAAACGATCGGCTTCGAACCACAGTATTCATGGCGTACCTATCCAAAGCCGGAGACCCTGGGATGAAACGGTTCGACCAGAAAAAGGTCCTCGTCACCGGCGGCGCCGGCGCGATCGGCAGCGCAGCGGTGCGGCGTTTCCTTGACGAAGGCGCACGGGTCGCCATTGTCGACCGCAATGGCGCGGCGGCGCAGCAACTGGCTCGCTCCCTCGGCGGCGGCGTCCTGGCGATCGAAGCCGACGTCACCGATGAAGCGGATGTGCGGCGCGCCGCCGCAACGATCGTCGAGACGTTCGGCGGCCTCGACGTGGTGTTCAACAATGCCGGAATTTCCGGCGTCGTCGCTCCCGTTCACGACCTGCCGGTCGAGGACTGGGATACGATCATCCGCATCAATCTGCGCGGCATCTTCCTCGTGCTGCAGGCTTCGCTTCGCGCGATGATCGAGGCCGGCACCGGTGGCTCGATCGTCAACATGGGCTCGTCCATGGCCGGTTGGGACGTCCTTTCGGGCGGTGCCGGCTATGTCGCCTCCAAACACGGCGTGGTCGGCCTGACGCGGGTCGCGGCGCTCGATGCCGCGCCCTACGGGATACGCGTCAATGCCATCTGCCCCGGCGTGATCGAGACGACGCTTGGCGTGCCGGTTTCCGGCGACGGCGAATTCAAGAGCAGCGTCCAGCATTTCGCCGACCGCATTCCGTTGCGCCGCATCGGCCAGCCGGACGATGTCGCGGCCGCCGTGGCTTTCCTGGCCTCCGACGAGGCGAGGCACGTCACAGGCGTGGATTGGCTGATCGACGGCGGCCAGACCTTGCAGAGCTGGGCCAACGCGCCGGCTGGCGGCGCGTTTCCGAAATTTCGCTAAAGTCTTTTCGGCGGCATTGCCTGGATGATCCGGAGGGCAAGATCGAGATCGGCGAGCCCGCCCGAAAGCGGCGTGCGCGGCTTCGCACCGGCATGGATGCAATCGGCGAAATGCAGCCATTCTCGGCGGAACGATGTATCCGGAACGCCGGGTATGACACGTTCGGATGCGGTTTGACCTGCCGCTTCGCGCAGCCGGACGGTCGCCGAGGCGTTGCGGAAATAGGGGTTCTGGAATTCGATCCGCACCTCGTCGCCCTCGCCATGCACGTGGATCCACTCGTCCCACCATTCATACTGGGCAAGCGCCATGTCGAAGAGGCAGGGGACGCCGCCATAGTCGAGCACGGCCAGCAACTGGTTCGGACCAGTCTGCTGTGCATGCACGACGCGGTCGGGTGTGCCGAAAGCACCGCGCATGACGGCAAGGTCGTGGCTGGCGAGGCTGAGCAGTACAAGATAGAGATCGCGATAGCCGGCATGGTCCACACCGAGCGCCGCCTCGATGCGCCGAGCGACCGTTTCGCGTCCCGCCGCCAACACATCGGCCGGCAC
>NZ_RZTF01000385.1:0-2280 GCF_004023175.1 Mesorhizobium sp. M7A.F.Ca.MR.362.00.0.0 | reverse complement strand
ATCTCATAGCCGGGATCATAGAATTTCATGTAGCCGACAAGGGCGACGAGGCCGCTCCGCTCGGCCTGCTCGACCAGCGGGCGCGCCTCCTGCGGCGTGAAGGCAAGCGGCTTCTCGACGATCAGGTGCTTGCCGGCTCGGATTGCATCGGCGACCATCTCGCCATGATCGTAGGTGCAGATCACGACCGCATCGACATTCGGGTCGGCAAGCAGCGCGCGATGGTCGGTATATCTGGCAGTGACGCCATAATGTTGCGCGACCTTGTCGACCGTGCCGGGAGAGATGTCGCACAAGGCGGCGATGCGAAACGCCGGCAATTCCATGAGATAGGGCAAGTGCATCAGCTGGGCGATCTCGCCGCAACCGATAACGCCAACGCCAGTAACGCGATCCTGCATGTCAACCCTTCACGGCGCCGGCTGTCAGGCCGGCGATGAACTGCCGTTGCATGGCGACAAAGACGACGATCACCGGCAGTGTCGTGATCGTCAACGCGGCGAAATAGAGCGTCCAGAGCGAGTCGTATTGCTGGAAGAAGCTGACCAGCCCAAGCGGGATGGTCTGCACCAAAGGGTCGCGCAACAGCAGGAAGGCCAGGAAGAAATCGTTCCAGATCTCGATGAAGCCGAAGATGAGGATCAGCGCCACGCCCGGCCGCACCAGGGGCAGCATGATGTGGATCAGGATCTCAAGCCGGCTGGCGCCATCGATGCGAGCGGCATCTTCGAGGTCGGCCGGCAATGTGATGAAGAAGCTGCGCAGGATGAAGACCGAAAGCGGCAGCGACGTCGCGGCATAGATGAAGGCAATGCCGAGCCGGCTGTTTATCAGGCCGAGATCGCGCGCCACCAGGAACAGCGGAATGGCCATCACCTGCGGCGGCACCAGCATGGCCGCAACCGCGACTGCGACCACAAGACCGCGTCCGGGGAAACGAAGACGCGCCACCGCATAGGCGCACGGCGTCGCGACGGCCACCAGGATGATCAATGCCGAGCCGGTGACGAAGATGCTGTTGACGATGCGCGATCCCATGCCGGCGATCCGCCAGGCATCGGCATAGTTCTGCAGCACCAGGCTCGATGGCGGACCCCAGACATTGCTGAGCATTTCCTGCTTGGTCTTGAGCGAACCGAACAACACCCAAAGCAGCGGATAAAGGGTCTCGAAGAGCACGAGGACGAGCGCGGCATAGATGCCGGCGAGTTCGAGGATGCCGGCCATGCCAAGGCGCTGCATGAGCCCGCGACGGCGATGGCCGGCGGCGCCATCGTCCAGCGAAATTGGAGGGTTGGCGACTGCTCTCATCAGACGTCGAGCCTTTGCCTGCGCATCAAGGCCAGCAGGCCGATACTGGCCAGCCCGACGATCATGAACAGCACATAGCCGATCGCCGCGGCGTAGCTCATGGCGCCGTCCTGGAAGGCCTTGCTCATCATGTAGGTGAGCACCACTTCGGTGGCGTGGTTCGGGCCGCCCTTGGTCAGGACATAGACGATGTCGAAATTGCGCACGAAGGCGCCGGAAAGGCCGAGGATGGTGTTGATGAAGATGATCGGCATCATCATCGGAACGGTGACGTGCCGGAAGCGCTGCAAGGGGCCGGCGCCGTCCATCTTCGCCGATTCATAAAGCTCCGAGGGGATCGTCTGCAGCCCGGCCAGATAGATGACGGCATGGAAGCCGAGCCATTTCCAGACATCGACGACGATGATCGAGTAGAGCGCGATGTCGGCGTCGCCGAGCCATGATCGTTTCAGCCCGGCGAGGCCAATGAGATCGAGCCCGCTGTTGAGCAGGCCGAAGACGGGATTGTAGATCCAGGACCAGAGCAGGCCGACGGCGACGAAGGACATCGTCACCGGGATGAAGGCGGCGGCGCGAAAGAAGGCGCGGCCGAGCAGCGCCCGGTTCAGAAGCAGCGCCAGCCCGAGGCCGAGCACGTTCTTCAGGACGACGACGGCAACGACGAAAATCAGATTGTTGCGCAGCGCACCGAGGAAGATGCGATCATGCGCCAGGCGCATGTAGTTGGAAAAGCCTGCCCAGGTCGGGTCGGAAAACCCGTCCCAATTGTGCAGGCTGAGCCAGAAGCCGTTGACGAACGGCCAGAGGTAGAAAAGACCGAAGAGGATCGCGGCGGGCAGGATCATGACGAAGGCCGTAGCCCCGTCCCCGGCATCGAAACGCCAGGTGCCGGATCGGCTCGAAACAGGAGCCGCCTCTTGCGGTTGCGTGCTCACGCGGCCTTCGCACTTTGCGGGGTCAGCACCAGCC
>NZ_RZTF01000384.1:287-6174 GCF_004023175.1 Mesorhizobium sp. M7A.F.Ca.MR.362.00.0.0 | reverse complement strand
CGGTAACCCTGGCTCTTCAGGAAGGTCGCGAGCGAAGGCGTCGGCGTGCGCACATATTGCTGATAGGGGATGCTGCCTGCCGGCAGGAACGCGTTGGAGAAGCCGGTCAGCGCCTCGAACTCGATATTGGCGGTCATGCCGCCGAACTCCGGCGAGAACATCGAGCCCGAGCGCAGCGCCCGCACATTGGGGATTGGATCTGGCGTGATGGTGACGCCAGGCAACTTGGTCGGATCCCAGAAGGATTCGCTCATGACGATGATGATGTCCGGCTTCTCGGCCGGCACCGAGGCGGTCACATCAGGCCTGGCTATCGCTGCGATCGCCTTGTCGGAATAGCCCGGCGGCGCCGAGACATGCGCCATCGGCACGTTGAGGGCAAAGGCCAGCGCAAAGCCGTTGGAGGCATAGTTTTCCTTCTGGTCCCACATGATCGGGATGATCTGCAGCCGATCCCTGGTCCAGGAGAAGGTGGCGTAGTCCATGATCGAAACGAAGAAGGCGAGTAGCGGCACTGCCAGCGTCAGCCGCGCAAGGCGCCCCTTGCGGCTGAGTGCGGGAACCTTGCGGCGCCATAGCCGCCAGCCGTAGACGAGCAGCGACAGGCCGGCGACGATGCCGACGACCATGGCAAGCGCGGTCATCGGCCGTTCGCGTACCAAAAGCGGCAGCAGCGCGAAGATCTGGCGGGCATAGAGGAAATCGGTCGGATAGAGCGGATCGCCGAGATAGTGCGACTTCTGGTGACCGACGAAAGCAAGCGACAAGGTCAGCGGCGCGACGATCATCAGGCTCTGGTGGCTGCGGCCGAGCACCGCATCGAAGCCGATCAGGAGCAGCGCAAACACGACGATGGTGGTCCAGCCCGGCTTGAACGGCTGCAGGAAGAAGGAGATGGTTCCGGCAAAGTCGCCGCGCACGATCAGTTCGATGGCAAACACCAGGATAGCGGCGATCGCCAGGCTGATCAGCCCATAGCGCACGACCGGCCATCTCCTGCCCGGCAGATAGCCGGTGGAGGGGTCGTCTTCCAGGAACTGTGGCGCGGCCTTGCCGGTGCGTTTGTAACTCTTTGCCACTTTAACTTCCCCACCCAGCGACAAGCACGTCACTCGATTGTCATGGAATTGTCATGCAAAGCTAGCGCCTGTAACGGAAATAAGAAGAGCCAGCAAACGAATCGTGAGCGGTTTTCATCAGGAGTGATCGCCAAAAACCCTTTCGCAACAGGCACTCGGCGGACGAGGCTGCCGCCGGGCAGGGTCGAACCGGGCTTGACTTGGCGCCCCGCCATGCGTCACAGGCAAGAAAAACCCGTCTTCAGGCAAGCAAAACCAGCCCTTGGGAGCCCTCGCATGGCCGTTGCATTCACCTTTCCCGGACAAGGCAGCCAGGCGGTCGGCATGGGCAAGGATCTCGCCGACGCCTTCCCCGAAGCGCGCAGGGTCTTCCAGGAAGTCGACGATGCGCTCGGCGAAAATCTGTCGAAGCTGATCTGGGAAGGGCCGGAAGAGACGTTGACGCTGACCGCCAACGCGCAGCCGGCGCTGATGGCGGTGTCGCTGGCCGCGATCCGGGCGCTGGAATCGCGCGGCTTCTCGCTGAAAGGCAAGATCGCCTATGTCGCCGGTCATTCGCTGGGCGAATATTCGGCGTTGGCCGCTGCCGGCTTCGTTTCGGTTGCCGATGCCGCCCGGTTGCTGCGCATACGCGGCAATGCCATGCAGGCGGCGGTGCCGGCCGGCGAGGGCGCCATGGCGGCGATCATCGGATTGGAACAGGCCGATGTCGAAGCCGCTTGCGCGGAAGCCGCCAAAGGCTCTGTCTGCCAGATCGCCAACGACAATGGCGGTGGCCAACTGGTCATCTCCGGCGCCAAGGCCGCGGTCGAACTGGCCGCGAAACTGTGCACCGAGAAAGGCGCCAAACGCGCGCTGATGCTGCAGGTGTCCGCGCCCTTCCATTCCGCGCTGATGGCGCCGGCCGCGAACGTCATGCGCGAAGCCCTGGCCGGCGTGGCAAAGAACGCGCCGGTGGTTCCCGTCCTCTCCAATGTTACGGTCAGCCCGACCAGCGATCCAGACGAGATCGCCCGCCGCCTGGTCGAACAGATAACCGGCCGCGTGCGTTGGCGCGAGACGGTGGAATGGTTCGGCGCAAACGGCGTCACCACGCTTTACGAGATCGGCGCCGGCAAGGTGCTTTCAGGATTGGCGCGGCGCATCAGCCGCGATGTCGCCACCGCGTCGGTCGGCACCGCGGCTGACGTCGAGGCGGCCATGGCGGCGCTTGCATAAAGCGTCATTTGATCCCATCCCTGTAAAGGGTGTTCTCTTCTCAATCAGGAGACAAAAATGTTCGAATTGACTGGCCGCAAGGCGCTCGTCACCGGCGCATCCGGCGGCATCGGCGAGGCGATCGCCAGGATGCTGCATGCGCAGGGCGCGATCGTCGGCCTGCATGGCACCCGCGTCGAGAAACTGGAAGCGCTGGCTAGCGAGCTTGGCGACCGGGTCAAGCTGTTCCCGGCCAATTTGTCCAACCGTGAGGAGGTCAAGGCGCTCGGCCAGAAAGCCGAAGCCGATCTCGAAGGCGTCGACATCCTGGTCAACAACGCCGGCATCACCAAGGACGGCCTGTTCGTGCGCATGTCGGATGCCGACTGGGACAGCGTGCTCGAGGTCAACCTGACCGCCGTGTTCAGGCTGACCCGCGAACTCACCCACCCGATGATGCGCCGCCGCCATGGCCGCATCATCAACATCACCTCGGTGGTCGGCATCACCGGCAATCCCGGCCAGACCAATTACTGCGCCTCAAAGGCCGGCATGATCGGCTTCTCCAAATCGCTGGCACAGGAGATCGCCACCCGCAACATCACCGTCAACTGCGTCGCCCCGGGCTTCATCGAATCGGCGATGACCGACAAGCTCAACGACAAGCAGAAAGAGGCGATCATGGCGGCGATCCCGACGCGGCGCATGGGCACCAGCGTTGAAGTCGCGTCCGCCGTCGCTTATCTCGCCTCCAACGAAGCCGCCTACGTCACTGGCCAGACCATCCACGTAAATGGCGGCATGGCTATGATTTGACGAGGTTCGGCAGCAACGCCGGCGGGTTGTGAAAAGAGACCATTTCGGCTTGGACCTCAGCTATTTTTCGTGTAATGCGGCCCGCAACCCGGCGGTTCGGGCAAAAACCGGTCCGTAGTCGTTGCGTTTTCGGCAGGACCATCTTTCAGCTTGATTAGCGGCATTCTGCCCGCTAACGAAGACAGACAAACAAAAGACGAGGATGCCCAAATGAGTGACACCGCAGAGCGCGTCAAGAAGATCGTCATCGAGCACCTTGGCGTCGATGCCGACAAAGTGACGGAGCAGGCGAGCTTCATCGATGATCTGGGCGCCGACAGCCTCGACACGGTCGAACTCGTCATGGCGTTCGAAGAAGAATTCGGCGTCGAGATTCCCGACGATGCGGCTGAGACCATCCTGACCGTTGGCGATGCCGTGAAGTACATCGACAAGGCTTCGGCCTGACGCTTTCCGCAGTCATCACCGGGGAGGACCTGCGATGAGGCGTGTCGTCGTCACGGGCCTTGGGTTGCTGTCGCCGTTCGGCATGGGCTTCGAGCACAGCTGGAAGGAACTTCTGACCGGCCGCAGCGCTGCCAAGCGCATCACTGAGTTCGAGGTGGAGGATCTTGCCTGCAAGATCGCCCACGTCATTCCGCGTGGTGGCGGCAGCAATGCCACCTTCAATCCGGAGGCCGTGCTCGAGCCGAAGGAACTGCGCAAGATCGGCGACTTCATCCTTTACGGGATTGCCGCCGCCGACGAGGCGCTGAAGGATTCCGGCTGGGAGCCCAAGACGCATGAAGAGCGGTGTGCCACCGGCGTTCTGATCGGCTCCGGCATCGGCGGCATCGAGGGCATCGCCGAGAACGCGATGATCCTCAAGGAGCGCGGCCCGCGCCGCATCAGCCCTTTCTTCATCCCGGGCCAGATCATCAATCTCGTCTCCGGGCAGGTTTCGATCCGGCACGGACTGAAAGGCCCGAACCATGCCGTCGTCACGGCCTGTTCGACCGGCGCGCACGCCATTGGCGATGCTGCCCGGTTGATCATGTGGGGCGATGCCGACGTGATGGTCGCCGGTGGCGCCGAAGCGCCGGTGACGCGGCTGTCGATCGCCGGCTTTGCCGCATGCCGGGCACTGTCGACGGAACGCAATGATTCGCCGCAAACGGCGTCGCGACCCTATGATCGCGACCGCGACGGCTTCGTCATGGGCGAGGGCGCCGGCGTTGTCGTGCTCGAGGAGCTCGAACATGCCAGGGCGCGCGGCGCCAAGATCTATGCCGAGGTGACGGGTTATGGTCTCACCGGCGATGCGCATCACATCACCGCGCCCGCCGAGGATGGCGATGGTGCCTTCCGTTGCATGACGGCGGCACTGAATCGGGCCAAGTTGACGCCGGCCGATGTCGACTACATCAACGCGCACGGCACCTCGACCATGGCCGACACGATCGAGCTCGGCGCTGTCGAGCGGCTTGTCGGCAATGCCGCGTCGAAGATTTCGATGTCGTCGACCAAGTCGTCGATCGGCCATCTGCTTGGGGCGGCGGGTGCCGCCGAAGCGATCTTCTCGATCCTGGCCATCAGGGACAATGTCGCGCCGCCGACCATCAACCTCGACAACCCGGAACGCGAAACCGCGATCGACCTGGTGCCGAACAAGCCGCGTGCCCGCCAGATCGACGTGGCGCTGTCCAATTCCTTCGGCTTTGGCGGGACCAACGCGTCGCTGGTCTTCCAGCGCTACAATGGCTGATCGTCCGGCTGCCGGGCCGCGCTTTGGCGTGCCGTCAATTTTGCCATATTCGCCCCTACTCTGCCGCTGGGGATTCGTCGGGCGATCAAACGGTAGGGCGAAATGAACACAAATCCGGCAGGCAACGGAGAATTCGGGCAACGGCCGCCGACATCCGGCCCGATCGTGCCGAAAACGGCCAGCGAAGCGTTGCGGCCGGAGGCTGGCACGCCGCCGCCGAAGCGCTCGCGTGCGTCACGCAGCCAGGTCGTCGTGTTCATGAACTTCGTCATCTCCTCGGTGATGCTGGTGGTTCTGGCGGCCGGCGTCGCGGTCTATTTCGGCAAGCAGGAATTCACCGAACCCGGACCTTCGGCCAATGGCGACACCTTCCTGGTCAAGCCGAGCACCGGCGTCCAGGATATCGCCGACCAGCTCGAACGCCGCGGGTTGATCAGCGACGCCCGGGTATTCCGCCTTGGCGTGCGGGCCTTCGGCAATGATTCCGCGCTGAAAGCCGGCGAGTACGAGATCAAGCCCAGGGCATCCATGCGCGATATCATGGAGCTTCTGAAGAGCGGCAAGTCGGTGATGTATTCGCTGACCATTCCTGAAGGACTGACGGTCGACCAGGCATTGCAGCGCATCGCCGAGGAGAATGCCTTGAGCGGCGACATGCCGGCAACCACGCCGCCGGAGGGCAGCCTCGCCACCGACACGCTGCGCTTCACGCGCGGAGCGACACGCCAGCAGATGGTCGACAAGCTGCTGGCGGATCAGAAGAAGCTGGTCGACGATGTCTGGCAGCGGCGCGCGCCTGACCTGCCGCTGGCCAACGTCGAGGAGTTCGTCACGCTGGCCTCGATCGTCGAGAAGGAGACGGGCAAGGGTGACGAGCGTTCGCGAGTTGCCGCCGTCTTCCTGAACCGGCTTGCCAAGGGCATGCGCCTGCAATCCGATCCGACCATCATATACGGGCTGTTCGGCGGCAAGGGAAAGCCGGCGGACCGGCCGATCTACCAGTCGGACATCCAGAAACAGACGCCCTACAACACCTATGTGATCAATGGCT
>NZ_RZTF01000384.1:0-277 GCF_004023175.1 Mesorhizobium sp. M7A.F.Ca.MR.362.00.0.0 | reverse complement strand
TGGCTTGCCGCCGACGCCGATCGCCAATCCGGGTCGTGCAGCGCTGGAGGCGGTGGCCAATCCGTCGAAGACCGCCGACCTCTATTTCGTTGCCGACGGCACCGGCGGGCACGTCTTTGCCGCGACGCTGGACGAGCACAACGAGAACGTCGCCCGCTATCGCGCGTTGCTGAAGAAGCAGGCCGATGATGCCGCCAAAGCCGCCAAGACGACTGGCACCGGCGACAGCAATGCTGTCAAACCCGCTGGCAGTGGGCCGGCTGACGGTGCCGACGAC
>NZ_RZTF01000383.1:0-6186 GCF_004023175.1 Mesorhizobium sp. M7A.F.Ca.MR.362.00.0.0 | reverse complement strand
CAGCTACAACGGCTACATCAACGACCTGGCCTATGGCTACGGCCTGAAGAAGGCGGTCAAGTCGTGGTTCGGCCACAACATGACGACCTTCCAGGAGGTGCTGGGCGACAAGGCACACATGGGCCAGTTGACCGGCGATGAAGTCGCCGCCTATGGCGCCGACGACGCCTACTGGGCACTGCGCCTCTTCCGTCGCCTGCTCCAGTACATGGTCGACACCAACCGTGGCGTCACGCAGACCTTCTTCCAGCAGGAAAACCCGATGATCCACCTCTTCGCGCAGATGCGTGAGGTGGGCATGAAGGTCAACTTCGACAACATCCTGGCCCGTCGCGCCGAGGAACGCGAGAACACGGCCGAGGTGCTCCGTCGCACCAAGGCCAGCGTCAAGGCCCTCCTGCCCTTCCCGGAGGAGAAGCACCCCGGCCTGGCCAAGCGCGACAGCTGGTATCAGAAGGGCGCCGACAAGTACCGCAAGCAGATCGAGGACTGGAGCAAGCTCCCCGACTGGCCGGACGCCTACAAGCAGACCATCCAGGTCCGTGGCGCCGTGTCGAACGCCTGGGCCAGCGAGAGCGGCGACCCCGAACCGAAGGGCGTCAACCTCTCGCACTACATGCCCATGCGGACGATCTTCTATGACCTGACGGGCACCAAGGTGATCGTCAATCAGAACAAGACCCAGTCGGACGCCGAGGCGCGCGGCAAGCTGATCGACCGGTTCAAGGAGGACGGCCACGAGACGGCCAAGAACCTCCTCGTGTCGATGGGCGAGCTCGCCAGCATCGAGCAGCGCATGAAGCTGTACTTGACGCCCTACAGCCAGCTCACCGACCCGGAGACCGGCCGGATGTATCCGACCGTCACATCCATGCTGGCCTCCCGGCGCATGGCCTGCGAAGACCCGAACGCTATGCAGCTCGCCAAGCGTGGCGAGAGCACATACGTCCGTGGCTTCTTCGAAGGCGACGACGACGATCACCTTGTTCTCTCGCGCGACTGGTCAGCTATCGAGCTGGTCATCATCGGCGAGCTGAGCCAGGACCCGACGTTCATCGACGCCTATTGCCAGATCCCGCACAAGGATCTGCATACCGGCTCGGCGACGGCGGTGCTGGCGGCCGATTGCGAGGGCCTGACCCAGGATGTGTTCAAAGCGTTGAGCAAGTTCACGAGCGTGGACGAGTTCCTGGAGCAGTATGGCAACACCTTCGCGGGCCACGATCGGCTCTTCACCAACCTCAAGGGCGAGCCGCTCGAGCCGAACAAGGCCTACAAATACTGGCGTACCGAGGCCGGCAAGAACTCGAACTTCAACTACTGGTTCTCGGGCTGGCTGGCGACCATCGGTGAGCGGATGGGCTGGTCGCAGGAAAAGACCAAGATAGCGACCGAGATGTATCGGGACCGCTTCTCAGTCGCAGAGCGGTGGCGCACCGGCCTGATCGAAGAGATCGCTCGGGAGGGTGTCGTCTACCTGCCTGACGGCCACCGTCGTGTCCGTTTCGAGGCCACCAACCAGTGGCTCATATCGTTCAAGCAGAAGTTCGATATGGGCGGCGGCGCGGAGCTGGCGACCTACAATGCGCTCGTCCACTGGATCGCCAAGAAGATCCAGAAGCGGGCGTTCAACCAGGGCGTCAACTCGGTCGTCCAGGGCACATGCGCCACGATCGCCAAGCGTACGGCGATCAGGGTCATGGCTCGGATGAAGGAGATGGGCTGGGACTTCCGCATCATGCGGCTGATGGTCCCGATCCACGACGAGCTCGTGTTCTCGGTCCACCACAAGCATGTCCTGCCGGCGATGACCATGCTCGGCGAGTGCATGAACAACCATCCGGACATCTTCAAGGCCTGCAAGCTCGATAGCTCGCCGGCGATCGGCGTCACCTTCGAGCCCTACGACCCGAAGAAGGCACCGGGTGGCCAGATCGAGCTCTACGAGGCGCCCAAGCTCCCCGGCGTGTTGCCGGAGGAGACCGAAGGTCAGCGCCTGAGCGACGACCACGTCCTGTCGGTCGTCGACTACCTGATGTTCCAGAAACGCAAACTCCTGAAGGAAGCAGCATGAGCATCATCACTGCCAGGGCGAAGCTCCTGGCGATCGCCGACCGCGCGCCGATCGAACTGGGCGTCGAGATCATCGACATCATCGAGAACGAGATGTTCCGAGCGCCTCCCGTTCGGAAGGCTCGCAGCACCTCGTCACCTCTGACCGAGGGCCTGCGCCGGCGGATCAAGCGCTACGCCCACGAAAACCCCGACGCGACCTTCCACGAGATTGCCACGCACCACAGCGTCTCGATCGGCCGTGTTTCCGAAACCCTCAACGACAAATACCCCAATCGAAAGGCCACTCAATGATTTCATCGAACCCGATCTACAAGCTCGACACCCAGGGCCGTCTCCGCAGCTGGCGATACGAGGTCGACAGCAACAAGTGGCGCACCACAGCCGGCCTCGTCGACGGTGCGCAGACGACCACCGACTGGACAATCTGCTACGCCAAGAGCCAGGAGACCAATGAGGGCCAGGCTAGGTTCGAGGCCGAGGCCGAGGAGCGCAAGAAGCTGGAGCGCCAGTATCACCGGACTCCGGAGGCCTGCTCCACGCCGAACTTCTTCGAGCCGATGCTCGCCAAGGGCTACAAGCCCAAGCAGCACTTCCCCCTCGCCAGTCAGCCGAAGCTGGACGGCATCCGGTGCATCGCCCGCGCCGAGGGCCTGTTCAGCCGCCAGGGCAAGCCGATCGTCTCGTGCCCGCATATTGAGGAAGAGCTGGCTCCTCTGTTCGTCGCCGACCCCGACCTGATCCTCGACGGCGAGCTCTACAACCATGCGCTCAAGGCCGACTTCGAGCAGATCGTCTCGCTGGTCCGCAAGCAGGAGCCGAACCCGGCAACCGCAGGCGTGGTCCAGTATCACGTCTACGACATTCCATCGTTCGAGGGCACCTTCTTCCAGCGCGCTCCGGTCTACAACGCCATGCTGCAGGGCTACACCAGCGTGTTCCCGGTCGAGACCCGCATCGCCTTCAACCAGGCGATGTTCGACAAGGACTACGAGGAGTTCCTGGGCGACGGCTGGGAAGGTCAGATGGGCCGCGTGGATGGGCTTTACGAGATCGGCAAGCGCTCATCATACCTGCTGAAGCGCAAGGAGTTCCAGGACGCCGAGTTCAAGATCGTCGAGGTGGTCGAGGGCCAGGGCAACTGGTCGGGCTACGCCAAGCGCCTCACTGTCGAGCTGCCGGACGGGCGCACCTTCGGCGCCGGCATTGCCGGTACGCAGGACTTCTGTCGAAAGCTGCTGGACGACGCTGACGCTTGGGTCGGCCGCCAGGCAACGATCAAGTTCTTCACTCCGACCGGCGACGGCATACCGCGCTTCCCGGTCGCGATCAAATTCCATGAAGGAGCACGGATGTAATGGACACGATCAGCGTAGAGCAGCGGGAGGCTATGCATAGGGCCTTCCGCGAGGAAAACCGCCGCTCGTTCGAGCTGGAGCAAGCCCACTCGGCCGGTCGCCTCTAGCGACAGGAAGTCGAGCAGTTCTCGAAGGCCGCCACCAATGGCCAAGGAAACCGAGCTGCGCGCCGCCGGATGCAGGCCGAGCTCAAGAAGATGATGAGGAAACGCTGATGGGCTTCCCTGCACCCTTCGTTGGCTCCAGGCCGATCGCCGCTCCACCCGGCCGGGATGATATCCTCCCGGCCCACTACTTCACGAACGGCAAATGCGTTGTCAGCGCTTGGCAGCTCACGCCCGAGGAGGTCGCCGTGATCAACCACAACGGCGGCAAAATCTTCGTTTCGGTGATGAGCGGAGAGACTTTCTTTCCGACACTCGTCGGCTCGTCCGAGTCCGTCAGGATGATGCTGCTGGACTACGGCAAGACGTTCCCCAGCCAGCCGGTGGAGGTGATCGCCTGATGTTCGAAAACCTCAAACGCAAGAGGCAGCTAAACAGCTCCCTGATGCTGTCCTTCGACTGTCGGGGCTGCATGGGTGAGGATCACCGGTTCCAGTGGATCGGCACCGTCACCGGCTTCGAGAAGACCAGGTTCGCCGGCTGGGCGGCCCAGGTCAAGATCATCAAGCGCGACAATCATGGCGACTGGCGTGACGGCGCTCAGGGCTACGAGATCGTTCCGATCTCCGAACCCCAGCTCCTTGCCCCAGGCCTCTTCGCCATCTATCGATAAGGAACATCATGACCATTTCAGCCAAGATCATCGCCGACAGCATCAGCCCTATCGGCAAACGCATTACGACCATGGAGCTGCGATATCCGCGGTTCATCCATGCCGAGGAGCTCACCCACCGCGTACTCTCCTCTAGCCCCCAGATTATCGAATACATCGCTGACGGCGTGATGTACGACGAGAACCTGTCGCGCAACGCCTCGTCTTCACGGGCCATCCCGGTGGAGCGCATGATACAGGACGTGATCGACGATCCCGCCATGCCGATCTATTGGGGCAAAAACCAGTCGGGGATGCAGGCTGGCGAGGAGTTCGAGGGCTTCGACGGCTACATCAAGAACCCATGGCACGCCGGTCTCATCGTGCAGGGCACGATCCTGAGCCCCGAACAGGGATGGCTCGCCGGCCGTGACCAGATGATCAAGCTCGCCCGGGCCTACTCTGACGTTGGCTACCACAAGCAGATCGTCAACCGGCTCCTGGAGACCTGGCTGCACATCAATGTCGTCGTGACGGCGACCGAGTGGGACAACTTCTTCAAGCTCCGTCTCCACAAGGACGCCCAGCCTGAGATCCAGCAACTCGCCCGCCTCATGTTCGATGAGATGGTGTCGAGCACGCCGATCGAACTGGGGTCCGGCGAGTGGCATCTGCCATATGTGACGGAAGATGAGCAGGCAGTGGCCGTGACAGAGGCTGGGCAGCGCAACGTCAAGATACTCTCCGTCGCCCGCTGCGCGTCGGTCTCATACAAGACGGTGGACGGCCTGCCGATGACCCTGGAGCGGGCGCAGGCGATCTACGAGAAGTTGGTGGGAGCCGAGGTCTTCCATGCCTCACCATTCGAGCATCAGGCCACACCGGACACGCAATCCTCGTACCGGCGGCAGGTGAAGTATCATCAGGGACCTGACCGTTGGGACACTCGTTTCGATGGCCTGGATTTTAACAGGCCGGAGCTTCACGGCAACCTCCAAGGTTGGATCCAGAACCGGAAGATCATGGAAAGTAAACTTGCCCTATAGTACGGACAAGATCAGACATTAACGACAACATCAAGGGCGCCCATATGCGCCCTTGATGGCAAAGAACACTGGCAAATCTTCCGAACAAGAATTTGAGCGCATCTGGAACAAGCTCGGCAAACGAGCCTGGGTCTGGAGAGTGGTCGACGCGGCTGAAGTCCGCGGTCGAACCGGCGTGATCGGGTTCACCCGATCGGCCCCAAGCGATTTCGTCGTTGCCCACAACGGCGTCCATTTCGCCGTGGTGAAGTCCACCCAGGACGACACCGCGTTTCGCTTCTCTCTGCTCCGGAAAATCCCCTCTGCGATGGCCACGATGATCCTGGCGGCCCACGGCGATTACCTCGTCTACATCCACCGGATCCCCACCGACGAATGGTTCTGCATCCCGTACGCGATGATCCAGGACCATTCGGCACGATCACTGACCTGGAAAGAGCTCGAAAGGCACAAATGGAAACTCGCAACCTTGACGTGATGGTCGACATCGAAACGACCGGCACACATCCCGAGCACAACGGCATCATCCAGATCGCCGCGGTGCGCTTCAACGCCCAGACCATGACGGTCGACGCCTCCGACATGTTCGACCGCGCCCTGATCGTGGCCCCCGGCCGCTTCTGGGAGGAGTCGACCCGCGCCTTCTGGCAGGGCAAGAACCTGAAGGTCTACCAGCAGATCTGCTCGCGCATGGAAGACCCCTTCCTCGTCCTGAAGGCCTTCCAGGAATGGGCCAACAAGGGCCGCGCACCATCGGATGCGCCGCTGCGCTTCTGGGGCAAGCCGACGAGCTTCGACTACTCGTTCGTCCAGTCCTATTTCCGGCAGTTCAATCTCCACCTGCCGTTCCACTACCGCTACGCCCGCGACATGAACAGCTACATCGCCGGTATGCGCGGAAACCCCGACCACCCGGAGATCAACGTGCCGTTCAGTGGCGACGTCCACAACGC
>NZ_RZTF01000382.1:0-6194 GCF_004023175.1 Mesorhizobium sp. M7A.F.Ca.MR.362.00.0.0 | reverse complement strand
ATAATGACGCCGGCGAATAACCACATCACAAGACCGGCCAGCCGAGACCGCCGTGTTGCATAGAGGGCGAACAGCACCGCCATCGCAACGTGCAGGGATGGGAAGGCGGATATGCCGACGCTGCCGGTAGTTGCGCCGGTATAGCCACTCCACAGCATATCCTGCGTGCTGAGCGCCCAGATCGGATAGACGCGATCGGCAACGGCAAGTGCTTGCATGAGGGGGTGAAAGTCGTTGCCGAACCCCAATCGCTCGTAAAAGCAGGGGCCAGCCGACGACAGGCCCATCGCGAGGAAGAAGCCACCCAGCGTCCACACCGTCATGAAGCTCATCAGGAACTGGTGACGCAGCTTCGTATCCTTGCGTGTGATGCACACGGTGAAAACCGCGGTGATGAGCACGACGAACCAGAAATTGTACGCGATGTTGATGATCTTCAATGCAAGCGGCGACTGGACGACAAACCACAACCATTCGTGCGGGGCTCGACCGAAATGCAGGATGCGATCGGCGTGAGCCAATGCTTTGTCCCATGCGAACGGAGAGAGGATTGCAATGGCTCCCTTCAACACACCGATCGCGGATATGAAGGCAAGACCCGCACCCAGGCCATTCAGGCTGTTGGCAATGCGTTCGGCATCGCCAAAGAATCTACCCAGTGACTTGAGGAAGGTGTGCAGCGGTTCGGTTTCCCGCTGGACCAGCGCAAGGTGGAAAAGCGTCCCAAGTGCAAGGGCTGAGCCGCAAATCCAGAAGGCGATGAAAAGATACTCGGCGTATTCCGCCAGAACGCCGAAATCCGGCATGTTTCCAGTGTGCCACCCGACTGCGCTTGCCAGAAGCAGCGCAGCGGTAGCCATAGCGTGCAGCAGCCGGTGTCGCCAAAAGGCATCCGCCAAGATGCCAGGAAAAGCACGTCCGACAATAGCCCCCGTCAGTGGGGCCGATGCCGCAACCGAATGTTCCATGGTTTTGAAGCCCAGCTCGCCACGCCGTTACCATTTTACCGTGAGACGGTTCAATATTTCCTAATCAGACGATTAGAGTTGCAAACGGTTGAGTCCCGGCGCCGGCACGCCCGGGCACTAGAATCGTCTTCTCGGCTGAACGGCGCTACCCGGTCCGCCACATCGGCTGACCTCGCGTTTCTCAATTTTCGAGTGCAGTCCGGATCTTTTCGGCATTTTCGGTCAGCACCTCCGGCTTCTCCATTCCTCCCGTGTGCGGCTTCAGCGGGATGCCGTCGAAGCGCGGAATGACATGTACGTGCAGATGATAGACGGTTTGCCCCGATGCCGGCTCATTGAACTGCATGATGGTGACGCCGTCGGCGCCAAAGGCCTTTTTCACCGCCAGCGCCACTTTCTGAACGACGCTCAAGAGATGGCCGAAAATTGACGGGTCGGCGTCGAGCAGGTTGCGCGACGGCGCTTTCGGCACCACCAGCGTGTGGCCCGGCCCCTGCGGCATCACATCCATGAAGGCGATGACAGCGTCATCCTCGTAGACGCGGTGCGAGGGAATTTCGCCGCGCAGGATCTTGGCGAAGATGTTGTCGGTATCGTAGGCGGCCTCGGTCATGGCGAACGCTCCGGATTGTGCCTTTCGTGTAGCGAAACGGTGGAAAATCGGCAAGACGATCGGACGAAGTCGGCCCTGCTCGTCAAGGCAGCCCTGTTGCTACTCCTCCAGATCCTTGCGGAACGGGGTGTGCTCTTCCAGATATTCGCTCATCCGCTCCACCTCGTGGCGTTCGCGCCTGAGGTAGTCGGCGACGGCGTTGCGCAGGCCGGGGTGCGCAATGTAGTGCGCGGAATGCATGATCACCGGCCGGTAGCCGCGCGCCAGCTTGTGCTCGCCCTGCGCGCCTGCCTCGACAACCTTCAGCTTGCGTTCGATGGCGAAGTCGATCGCCTGGTGATAGCAGACCTCGAAATGCAGGAAAGGATGGTCCTCGATGCAGCCCCAGTTGCGGCCATAGAGTGCGTCCGAACCGATGAAATTGATGGCGCCGGCGATATAGCGGCCATTGCGCCTGGCCATCACCAGCAGGATGTCGTCGGCCATGCGTTCGCCGATCAGCGAGAAGAATTGACGGTTGAGATAGGGCCGGCCCCATTTGCGGCTGCCGGTGTCCATGTAGAAGGCGAAGAAATCGTCCCAGGCCTTCTCCGTGAGGTCCTTGCCGGTCAGCCGATCGATCGAAATGCCTGGGGCAAGCGCTTCACGCCTTTCCTTCTTCATCGCCTTTCGCTTGCGCGAGGCAAGGGTGGCGAGGAAGTCGTCATAGGTCGAAAAACCTTCGTTGAAGAAATGGAATTGCTGGTCGGTGCGGTGCAGGAAGCCTGCCGCTTCCAGCACTTCCACATCGCTCTCTTGCGCGAAGGTGACATGCGCGGAAGAGACGCCGAGTTTTTGCGTCACCGCCTTCAGGCCCGCCGCGAGACCGGCCTTCACTTTGGCGCTGTCCTCGCCTTTGCTGACCAGCAGGCGAGGGCCGGTGACCGGGGAGAACGGCACGGCACTTTGCAGTTTGGGATAGTAACGGCCGCCGGCGCGCTCGAAGGCATCCGACCAGCCATGATCGAACACATATTCGCCCTGGCTGTGCGATTTGAGATAACAGGGCACCGCGCCCAGCAATCTGCCTTGCCCGTCCTCCAGCCTGAGGTGATGGCCCTGCCAGCCGGTGCGCCGCACGGCGCATCCAGAATCTTCGAGTGCGCTTAGCAAAGCGAAGGAAACCAAAGGATTGTAACTGGTTTCTGAATTTCCGCGCGCAGTTCCGGCAAAGCCGTTCCATTCATCACAGGTGAAGGCGCCGATGCCGGCGGCGACGCGGATCGAATAGTCCGCATTGGCCGTTTGTCCGTCACCCTCGTCGCCCTGATCCATGAGGCTTATTTAAGCTCCGTCCGGCCTGGTACAAGTCACGTTTCAGACACTCAGGCGACTTTGACCAGATCGGGCTCGAACCCCTCGAACGTCATCTGGTCGGCATATCTGAAGGTCAGGTCGACCGCCGGCTGGTCGTGCACCGTCCAGGTGATAACAGGCATTTTCAGCCTTTCGCGCACGAAGCTGACGAATGGGTTCGGCAGGTCGCCGGCCGCGTAGGAGGTGAAGGCGATGTCGTGCGCCAGCATGGCGAAATGCGCCTCGATCAGCCCGACGTCCTTGCCGTAGGCGGTGAGACCCCCGGGGATACCCGGCGCGTCTTTCGGAAAATCGCGGACCAGCCAGTGGTCGAACGACATGATCGCCGCCTTGCCCTTGTAGCGCTTGAGCATCTTGCCGACGCTTGCCACCAGGCCTTCGTCATAGCCGGGCGTGCCTTTCAACTCGACCACCAATGGCACGCGGCCGTCGACCAGGTGGAGCATTTCCTGCAGCGTCGGCACATGGTCCGCCGTGCCACCGACCCTGAGCGCCGCGAGTTCTGCTGCGGTGCGCTGCCAGACGAAACCATCCTGGCCGGTCAGGCGCTTGAGATCTCCGTCATGGATGATGACAGGAACGCGGTCGGACGACAGGTGGACGTCGCATTCGATGGCATAGCCGCGTTCGGCGGCCGCAGCGAAGGCTGACAGCGTGTTTTCCCAGCGCGTCTTGTTCATGTCGTGGAAGCCGCGATGGGCGACGGGCCGGGCGGTCAGCCAGGATAGGTCGGTCATATCTGTCCCCTGGCTCATTCGATTTCGAAGACGGCTTCGATTTCCACTGCGGCATTAAGCGGCAGGCAGGCGGTGCCGACGGCGGAGCGCGCATGCTTGCCACGCTCGCCAAGGGCCGCCACCAGGAAATCGGAGGCGCCGTTGGCAACCAGATGCTGCTCGACGAACTCAGGTGTCGAGGCGACGAAAACGGTGATCTTCACCAGACGGCTAATCTTCTCGAGGTCGCCGAGTGCTGCCTTGGCCTGCGCCAGGATGTTGATCGCGGAGTATTTTGCCGCATCCTTGCCACCTGCGGTATCGAGATCGCGACCTAACAGCCCGCTCGCCTGCAGCTTGCCGTCCTTGAGCGGCAATTGCCCGGCGGTGAACAGCAGATTGCCGGTCCGGCAATAGGGCACGTAGTTGGCGGCGGGCGCGGCGGCGACGGGAAGCGTCACACCCAGATCGCTTAGCCGCTTTTCGATTGTTTCACTCATGGTATTTCCCTATTGCTTGGTGACGCCGCGCCGGCCGGGCCGAAATTGCTATTTTTGCCTCGCTTCCGCCACGACTTTTTTTAAGCTGGACCATCTTTCCCTGCGGCCTGCCATCAGTCGCGACGATCGGAGTACCTCATGCGCGCAACGCGCCTCGCATTCCATGCCGTCCTGTTGTCGGGGGTCTTCTCGATAGGCCCTGCCTTCGCAGCGCCGGCGTTGCAAGCCCACCGCGCCGTCTACGATCTTACCTTGAAAAAAGCGTCCGATCAGTCCGGCATCACAGGCATATCCGGTCGCATGGTCTATGAGTTCAATGGCTCGGCCTGCGAAGGCTATACGGTGAAATTCCGCTTCGTCACCCAGATCGTCACCGCCGACAACACCAGGCTGACCGACCAGCAGACGACCACTTTCGAGGACGCCGAAGGCAAGACATTTTCGTTCGTGACAAAATCCTTCGTCGACCAGAATCTCGACAAAGAGGTCAAGGGCATCGCCACCAAAGAGACCAAGGGCCTGAAGGTCGACATCGACAAGCCTGAAAAGAACAGCGTCGAGCTGGCGACAACCCAATTCCCGACCCAGCATCTGGTCGAGCTGATCGGCAAGGCCGAAAAGGGCGAGAATTTTTACGAAACCAACCTGTTCGACGGTTCCGAAGACGCCAACAAGGTGATGACCACCACCGTCGTGGTCGGCAAGAAAACCGATGCCGACAAGGCCGACCCGGAAGCTTCGGCACTGGCAAAGCTCGCCACCGACAAATACTGGCCGGTCGACATCGCCTATTTCGACGACACCAACAAGACGGGCGAAGAGGTGCCGGAATACCGTATCAGCTTCAAGCTGCATGAGAACGGCATCACCCGCGATCTCGTCATGGACTATGGCGACTTCTCGATGACCGGCAAGCTGGTCAACCTGTCGCTGTTCGACCAGACGAAACCCTGTCCCGCCAAATAGTGCCGGTCTAGGCAGTTGATTTACCACGACACGGCGTGGTCGTAACGATCGACTTGAACGTGCCGCAATCGTCTCTCAACCTCTCCCCGGCGTCCAGGCGCGAGGGGGATCAGCTTGAGCAGGATCGATACATTCGTGGCGCCGCGGCCCAACCCGGCGCTGATCAGGGCCATGACATCCGTCAACCGGATCGTCATGCTCCGCGGCATTCCCGGATTTCGGGATATCTTGCCGTTCAATCGCCTGGCCGGTCTGCGCGGCGTCTCAAATGTCCGCCATATCGACTTTCCCCACGCCGACCTTGAGCGGCTGAAGGCCAGTTGCGGGGCAGGGAAGGCGACCTTCATCACGCCCAATCATCCCGAGTTCTTCACCGACTGGATGATCGACAAGGAAATCGTGTCGCAGGTCAGCCCGCTCACGGCCTCAGGGGCAACCAATGGTGTCGTCAACGGCCTTGGCCGGCTGATGCAGAAGTTCTGGCTGGCCAACAACCTCATCGCTCAGATTCCCGGCAACAGCGGGGCAGCCAAGGAACACTCCATCGCCTGGGCCTTGAAAGGCCATGGCGTGCTGCTGCATCCCGAAGGCGGCGTCGGCTGGCATGCCAATGTCGTTGCGCCTTTGCTGCCGGGTGCCATCGAGATGGGGCTGGAGGCCCTCAAGCGCGGCCGGGCCACGGATTCCGATTTCAAGGTCTGGATCGCGCCAGTCGTCTGGAAGCTCGCCTTCACCGGGAATGTCGAAGCGGCGCTGGCGAAGGAATGCGCTTATGTCGAGAAAAGCCTGAAAATAGAACGCCTTGCGACCGACACGCTGCCGCAGCGCATCCACCATGTCTATTCGGCGCTGCTGGCCCGCGATGAAGCAGCATCGGGCATGCCATCCGACGAAGGCGCAACCTATGCCGAGCGCCAGCAGGCGTTGGTTGCTGAACTCGGCCGCCGACTCGGCGAAAGCATCTCATGCGACGCTGCCATAACCGACACCGCAGAGCTTCTGCGGCGTGCGCGTCGCTGGCAGCGCGAAAACACCGACGATGCGGAACGGCAAAGGCAGGTCCGCGCGCTCGCCG
>NZ_RZTF01000381.1:1686-6212 GCF_004023175.1 Mesorhizobium sp. M7A.F.Ca.MR.362.00.0.0 | reverse complement strand
GTCGCGGCTGGGCTCGGAGGCGGAAGAGGCGGTCAAGGCGACCGGCCTCAGTAATCATCCTCGTCGACTTCGGCCGGCTCGGGCCTGCGCACCGGCCGCTCGGACGGATCGCGGCCAACGTCGTTCTTCAAGGTCGTCAGGTCGATGAAATGGTCGGCCTGGCGGCGCAGATCGTCGGAGATCATCGGCGGCTGCGAGGCCATGGTCGAGACGATCGACACCTTGCGGCCGCGCCGCTGCAGGGCCTCGACCAGCGTGCGGAAATCGCCGTCGCCGGAAAAGATGACATAGTGGTCGACGACATCGGCGAGCTCCAGCGCATCGACCGTCAGCTCGATGTCCATATTGCCCTTGATCTTGCGGCGGCCGGTCGAGTCGGTGAATTCCTTGGCCGGCTTGGTGACCACCTTGAAGCCGTTATAGTCGAGCCAGTCGATCAGCGGACGGATCGAGGAGTATTCCTGATCCTCGACCAGCGCCGTGTAATAATAGGCGCGCAGAAGATAGCCACGTTTCTGGAAGCTCGACAGGAGCTTGCGATAGTCGATGTCGAAGCCGAGTGCGCGCGACGTCGCATAGAGATTGGCGCCGTCGATGAATAGGGCGATTTTTTCACGAGGGTCGAACATGGAAAATATTCCTTCTCGAAATAAACGGCCGTCTAAACGAAATGCGATAGCGACGTTCGGTCAGGCTCATAATAAACCGGCTGACCTCTATGTATCCGAGATAGCGCCAGATTCACGGCAATCCAAGGGCGCGTGCGGCACTGCAAGCAATTGTGATCGGGACACCGAACACATAGGCACAGCCAGTTTTGCCGAATCGGGTGTTTGAACGAAGGATTGGGCGCCCTGCAGCCCGGCCATTGCCATGATGCTTGTATTTTGGCGGCGTTCGGGTTATGGACCGCGCCTGTTTTCCATCAAATCCATCGCATGAAAGGGGCAAACCATGGCCCGCGTAACCGTTGAAGATTGCATCGACAAGGTCGACAACCGCTTCGAACTGGTGCTGCTTGCCGGCCACCGTGCCCGGCAGATCAGCCAGGGCGCGCCGATCACCGTGCCGCGTGACAACGACAAGAACCCGGTCGTGGCGCTGCGCGAGATCGCCGATGAGACGCTGTCGCCCGACGACCTCAAGGAAGATCTGATCCATTCGCTGCAGAAGCATGTCGAGGTCGACGAGCCCGAGGCCGATGGCGAGGCGATTGCCGATCAGACCGGCACCGCCGTTGCTGCCACCGACGCCGATGACGCCGAGGAGAACATCACCTTCGACCGCATGACCGAGGAAGATCTCCTGGCCGGCATCGAGGGTCTGGTGCCACCGGAAAAAAGCGACGACTACTAAGAGCCTGGATCAAGCATCCGGCACTTCCGTCCTGGCAGTTTCGTGGCTATCTATGACATGCGCCGTACAGCAGTGCGGTGCATGATTCATTTCACCGCTGCGAGATCCCGCCCATGATGCGTCAGTATGAGCTTGTCGAGCGCGTCCAGCGCTACAAGCCTGACGTCAACGAGGCGTTGCTCAACAAGGCCTATGTCTATGCCATGCAGAAGCATGGCCACCAGAAGCGCGCTTCCGGCGACCCGTATTTCTCGCACCCGCTCGAAGTCGCCGCCATCCTCACCGAGATGCATATGGACGAGGCGACGATCGCGGTCGCCCTGCTGCACGACACGATCGAGGACACGACCGCCACACGGGCCGAGATCGACGATCTGTTCGGCCCCGAAATGGGCAAGCTGGTCGAGGGCCTGACCAAGCTGAAGAAGCTCGATCTCGTCTCGAAGAAGGCCGAGCAGGCGGAAAACCTGAGAAAGCTTCTGCTGGCGATTTCAGAAGATGTCCGCGTGCTGCTGGTCAAGCTCGCCGACCGCCTGCACAATATGCGCACCCTCGACCACATGCCGGAGGCCAAGCGCCTGCGCATCGCCGAGGAGACGATGGATATCTACGCGCCGCTGGCCGGCCGCATGGGCATGCAAGGCATGCGCGAGGAGCTGGAGGAGATCGCCTTCCGCTTCATCAATCCGGAAGCCTATCGCGCCGTCACCGCACGGCTTGCCGAAATCTTCGAGCGCAACAAGGGCGTGCTGACGGACATCGAAAAGGCTTTGTCCACGCTGTTCGAGAAGCATGCGATCAACGCCGGCGTGAAGAGCCGGCAGAAGAAGCCGTGGTCGGTGTTCCGCAAGATGGAGGCCAAGGCGCTGTCCTTCGAGCAGTTGTCCGACATTTTCGGCTTCCGCGTCGTCGTCGATACGGTCGAGGATTGTTACAGGGCGCTTGGCGCCATCCACACCGCGTGGTCGATGGTGCCGGGCCGCTTCAAGGACTACATCTCGACGCCGAAGCAGAACGATTATCGGTCGATCCACACCACCATTGTCGGCCCGTCGCGCCAGCGTGTCGAGCTGCAAATCCGCACCCGAGAGATGAACAAGATCGCCGAATACGGCGTCGCCGCCCATTCGATCTACAAGGACACCGGCGGCAAGACGAATGGCGCCGCCCACGCGATTTCGAAGGAAACCAACGCCTACGCCTGGCTGCGGCGCACCATCGAGCAGCTTGCCGAGGGCGACAATCCCGAGGATTTCCTCGAAAATACCAAGCTGGAGCTGTTCCAGGACCAGGTGTTCTGCTTCACCCCGAAAGGCATGTTGATTGCGCTGCCGCGCGGCGCGACACCGATCGATTTCGCCTACGCGGTGCACACCGATGTCGGCGACACCTGCGTCGGTGCCAAGGTCAACGGCCGCATCATGCCGCTGATGACGGAACTGAAGAACGGCGATGAGGTCGAGATCATCCGCTCCAAGGCGCAGGTGCCGCCGGCGGCGTGGGAATCGGTCGTCGTCACCGGCAAGGCGCGCTCGGCCATCCGCCGTGCCACCAAGAACGCCATCCGCAAGCAATATTCGGGTCTCGGCATCCGCATCCTGGAACGCGCCTTCGAGCGTGCCGGCAAGACCTTCACCAAGGAGAGCCTGAAGCAGGTGCTGCACAGGCTGGCGCGCAAGGACATCGAGGATGTGCTGGCCTCCGTCGGGCGCGGCGAGCTCGCCTCCACCGACGTCATGAAGGCGGTATTCCCCGACTACAAGGATGAGCGCGTCACTACGGCCGTCCCCAAGCCGCGCGAGGAGGGCTGGTCGAAGATCCGCAATGCGGCCGGTATGTTGTTCCAGATTCCGGGTCGCGCCGCGCGCAAGGACAAGGACCAGCCACGCGATGGCGCCGTGCCGATCCGCGGCGTGCGCGGTGATCTGCCGGTGCGCTTCGCGCCGGAGGGGGCAGTGCCTGGCGATCGCATCGTCGGCATCGTCCAGCCGGGCACCGGCATCACCATCTATCCGATCCAGTCGCCGGCGCTGCAGGCGTTCGACGACCAGCCCGAGCGCTGGATAGACGTGCGCTGGGACATCGACGAGCGCACCAAGGAACGCTTTCCGGCGCGTGTCTCGGTCACCGCCATCAACGCGCCGGGGTCACTCGCCGATATAGCGCAGGTGGTTGCCTCGAACGACGCCAATATCCATACGCTGTCGATGGTGCGCACTGCGCCCGACTTCACCGAAATGCTGATCGATCTCGAAGTCTGGGATCTCAAGCACCTCAACCGGCTGCTGTCGCAGCTCAAGGACAATTCGAGCGTCAGCGACGCAAGACGCGTCAATGGCTAGATCATGCTCCGGTTTCGGACAAAGTCATGGTCAATCAAAAAGAGGCAGACATGAACACCGATGAAGTGCTGGGCATTTTCCGCGAGGCGGGTGCTGTTCTGGAAGGGCATTTCATTTTGACCTCGGGCCTGCGCAGTCCGGTCTTCCTGCAGAAGGCGCGCGTGTTCATGCATGCCGACAAGACCGAGCTACTGTGCAAGGCGCTGGCGGAGAAAATCCGCGCAGGCGTGCCCGGCAAGATCGACTATGTCGTAGGCCCGGCGATCGGCGGGCTGATCCCAGCCTACGAGACCTCGCGCCATCTCCGCGTGCCGGCGATCTGGGTCGAGCGGGAAGGCGGCGAGTTCCGCTTGCGCCGCTTCGAGATAGCCAGGGGTTCGCGTGTCGTCATCGTCGAGGACATCGTCACCACTGGCCTGTCGATCCGAGAGACCATCGAGTGCCTGCGCGATCTTGGCGCCGAGGTAGTGGCCGCGGCCTGCATCATCGACCGTTCGGCTGGCAAGACCGATGTCGGTGTGCCGCTCATCGCGCTGGCCGAGTATGAGGTCCCGGCCTATCCGGCCGACCGGCTGCCGCCGGAGCTTGCCGCCATCCCGGCGATCAAGCCCGGCAGCCGCAACATCTGACGGGGCATTTTTTTCGCCCAACAGTGTGCGGCGGTTTTGTGGAAAGCGACATGCGTGAAGACAGATTGGAAATGATCACCGGCATCGATCATTTCGTGCTGACGGTCGCTTCGCTGGAAGTGACCTGTGAGTTTTACCAGCGCGTGCTGGGTTTTGAGCGCATCGACGCGGCGGATCGGCCGACGGCGCTGGCTTTCCG
>NZ_RZTF01000381.1:0-1680 GCF_004023175.1 Mesorhizobium sp. M7A.F.Ca.MR.362.00.0.0 | reverse complement strand
AGATCAATGTGCATGAGGTCGGCCGCACTTTCGAGCCGAAGGCGAAGTCGCCGGCTCCGGGCTCGAGCGATTTCTGCCTGGTCACGGACGGGCCACTGGATGAGGTCCGTGCCCGGCTCGCGGCCAATGGTGTGGCGGTGGAACTCGGTCCGGTTGAACGTATCGGGGCCCGCGGTCCGATGATGTCGGTCTATCTCCGCGACCCGGACGGCAATCTGGTCGAGGTCAGCGAATACCTGCCGTAGCGCTGGTGCTCTTCGAAAAAGCGACTGCCAGTTTTCCTTAAATTCGCCGCGATTGTCCAATGTTCGAAGCATGAACCACCCCGAGGGGCGGCGACGAGTGCGCATCGGACAGACGGTGCTTGGTTGTTCTTCTGTCAGCGCGTCGTTATATCATGCTTGCGATTGCCATTGGGTGATCGTCAAGCGCAAGATGTGGCTGCCACGCCCGGCTAAGGTGCCGTTGCGGGAGCCGTGGAACGGGAACAGAGTGCTTTTTCGACGCCGCAAGCCTGATGGCCTTTACGAGCGGGTGCGTACCTACCTTTGGCCGCGCCGCTCATTTTCGCGCTCGCTTCAGTATTTTTCCAAGCGCATCCTGCGGCTGAAGGCCACACCGCATGCGGTGGCGGCCGGCGTTGCAGCCGGGGTCTTCGCTTCATTCTTTCCCGTCGGTTTCCATTTCATCATCGCTGCCCTCCTGTGCTGGGTGATCGCCGGCAATCTGGTGGCGGCCGCTCTCGGCGCGGTTTTTTTCGGCAACCCCCTGACCTTCCCGTTGCTATGGGGGGCGTCGTGGGAAACGGGCAAGCTCATCCTGCATGACCGCTTGCCGACGCATGGGCCGCCGGCACATCTGGGCGAGATGTTGCACAACCTCTCCTTCGCGCAATTGTGGAAACCGGTCCTTGAACCGATGCTGATAGGCGCGGTTCCGCTCGGGCTCGCCTTCGGGCTGCTGTTCTACGCCCTCACGCGCTGGGGCATGAACGCTTTCCGCGAACAGCGGCGCAAACGTCTGGCCGAGCGCGCAAGCCGGCATGCGCAATCGTCCCATCCCGGCGCAAGCATCGGTTCCACCGCGCGATGATCATCGGCATCGGCAGCGACCTTATCGACATCAGACGCATCGAGAAATCGCTGGAGCGTCACGGTCAGCGCTTCATTCAGAGAATCTACACCGAGATCGAACAGGCGCGTTCCGACAATCGACGCGCCCGCGCGGCCTCTTATGCCAAACGCTTCGCCGCCAAGGAGGCCTGCGCCAAGGCGCTGGGCACCGGTATGGCGCAGGGCGTGTTCTGGCGCGACATGGGTGTCGTCAACCTGCCCAGTGGCGCGCCGACCATGGCTCTGACGGGAGGAGCGCAGGCCAGGCTGGACAAGATCCTGCCAAACGGCCATCGGGCGGCAATCCACCTCACCATCACGGATGATTTCCCGCTCGCTCAAGCCTTTGTGATCATCGAGGCGCTGCCCGTCGAAGAAGCGCCACATTGATTGCCTCTGACGACCGGCATTGACGTTGCCCAGCGCGCGCCGAGACTCTATACCATCCAACGCACAATCGAGGACGACATGAGCGTGGCTGAAAAATCCGAGAAGAAATCCGGCGGGCTTGGCGAGACCGTCAGCGTCATCGTCCAGGCGCTTTTGCTCGCCCTGGTCATCCGCACGC
>NZ_RZTF01000037.1:0-29818 GCF_004023175.1 Mesorhizobium sp. M7A.F.Ca.MR.362.00.0.0 | reverse complement strand
TGGCGGCAACTCGGCCGACCTTCTGCAGATCGCTCATGCCGGCAATGCCGGTCGCCATTGTCAGGAAGATGACAGGTACGGTGATTATCTTGACGACATCGACGAAGGCATCGCAGAGCGGCTTCAGGCTGTGGCCGGTCTCCAAATGGAAATAGCCGATTGCGGCACCCAGGATTATGGCGGCAAGTACCTGCACGTAGGTCCGGGCAAAATGGCGCTTGCGGGGCGCTAAGATCGCGCGGGGAACTCTTGGAACCAACACCGTCTCTCTCCTTGACCGGATCGGGGTGGGGCTCCTCCCTCTCCCATGCAGTGCTCCGGTCGAACGCTGCGCCCACTTCGGCGCAAACGATGTGCCAAATAGCAAGAGGGGAAAACGCGCAGGACCTCACGCAATGCTTGCGATTCGCTCTCCCACACTCGTGCAGTGGTTGCCTGTCGCAACTATGGAAGGGTCGATTCTGGGAACTCCAAAGGCCGCTCTTTGCGTCGACGCAGCTTGGCTGCCTGGAAGGTTCCCTCTTTGCCTTGCGGTCTGCGAGCTGGGTCCAGATGGTCATCATTTGGCTGCGCGCTGCACGGGGCTCGAAAGATTCAATCGAGGACGGGTCCTCTTGGAAAACGGGGGCAGCGTTGGTCAAGCCCTTCCACCCTGCTGTCCCAATGGTGTTCAGAAGCTCAGTTCACGATCAAGCGATGGATCAGCGTCATCTGGCGTTTGCGCCATCGCGGCGGCGTTGCAACGGGTCTGCCAAAGATGAGCAGGCCGCGAGGCAGGGTCCGAGACCTAGACTCCAACCTCATAGCGCGCTCGGCTCGCGTTCGGAAGGTTCGAACCGCAGCACGATCAGGTGGCGACACCGTTGGTCGGAACCGGAACCCGACGAATGATCGTTCGTGACCGACATCTGTGAACAAGCAGTATGTGTCATTGCAATCACCACCCGTTGCGCGGAAATGCCCATATGGCCGTGAATGAACTGGATTTGGTGATTTTCCAGATGGCGGTGGAAAGCGTCCGCTTGCTCTCTTCAAGCTTTGATGAGAAGGCGGCTGAGATAGCCACGAGGAGCCGTGGTAGCCTTCTTTTTGACGTGCGGGTGGACGGTGACCTGGAGGTCCAGCGAGTCGCAGCCATTGGATATCCAGGCGACAAGATCGGTGTGGTGGCATTGGACCGAGAGGGCCTTGTTAGCTGTTGTTGCCTTGTCAATGGCACCTTCTCACCTTTCATTGCACCGTTGGAGAACTGGACCAGCATGCCCCTTTCGATGCAGGCCCAGATCGATGTCACAGGCTATGCGAGGCTCCTTCTGGCCGCCTTGCGAAATGCTGGACATATGCTGGACAGGTAGCATCGCGATGATGTCTGTGATGAGATGGTGCAAACGGCTGGATGAGGCGATCGCTTGCTGGCAGCTTTGGCAACAAAGCGATCGGTGAGTTCGCAATGCTGGAACACGTCCTTTAGACTCTGCAGTTAAGTTAGCGGACTACCATCTGACGAATGCCCTCTGACAGTCTGCATGGCGCGGCATGCCCTCTTAGGAATGCAGCCGTGGTTCTACACCATCGGCTGTTTTTGTGTCGAAGGCGACGGGCACGCCATGAACGAAGGAAGCGGCCGCCAACAGTTCCTCCAACTCGCGGTCGGTGGCCTTGCATGCCGGCATTAGTGTTCGGATGGCGCGGATCGCCTGCGCCATGGAGAGAAAGCGGACCCTTCCCCTGGAAAGGACATAGGCTTCTGCGGCTTTTTCGACGGTGACGGTGTGAAACGAATTGGTCATGACGAATTCCTCCCTGAACCCTGACCAACCCGACTTATGGCACGAATTCGACCGCCTTCAAGCCTATGTCCGATTGCGGACAATCGCTGCGATTCGTTCAAAACCGCTGATGCTTTTGGGCGACCTGGTGAGGGGCAAGGAGACGTCGGCTGAACCCGTTTCAACCGACATGCTTCAGGCAGCGGCCAGGCCGAAATAACGCTGCTCCTCCTTGTCATAAGCGCCATGTGTGAGCTTTATCAATCCGGCACGGTCGATGATCGTGATCTCGCCGCGCTTGGCGTGCACCAGTCCTCGATACTCAAGCATTTGCAGGGCCGTGGTGACCCCGGGCGGTGGGCGCGAGCATGGTCGCCAGAAATTCATGCGTCGGGAGGATCTTATCTCCTTCCGCACGGTCGTGGACCATCAGCTGCCAGCGGGCCAGCCGTTCTTCGACCTTGGAGTGGCCATTGACCAGTGCCGTCCGGCATGATTGGACGAGGAACGCGTGGGCATAGTCCAGCACTGAGGTGCGAAGCGACGGGCTAATCGCAGGGCGAAGGTTTTCAACCGGCAGGCGCCAGGTAGTGCTTTCCTTTCCGAGAATGACGGCAATTCCTTTCATCCCGTCATAGCCGACAATGCCGACTTCACCTTGCCGCCCGCCGGTCATGGTGGCGACCACCGACGCGATGCCCCTCTCGGGAAAATATACGTTCTTGATCGGCTGATGCGCGACCTCCAACTTGTCCTTGATGCCCGGTTCGACGTGATGCAGCGATGGTCGCAAAAGCGCGAAGTCCTGCGGGGTGAGGGCTTCAGCACCTGGTCGCGAAAGAGGGATCGGGCAAGGCTCTCTTCCAACGGGGCAAGAGCGCGTACGTCTTACTGTCGGCTGCACCGAAGTAAATGCCGGCCGATGCCAAAGCATAGGCTTCGAAACGCGCGATTGCAAAGCCCTGTCGGGGCAGTGCAGTCATGCTAGAAGTCGCGCCGCCTACGATAGGCAGCGGATGACATGATTCCCTTCTGCGGCGGCCACCAAGAACGGCTCGGGCACGCTTTAATCGTTCATACACAAGCTCGCAGGAATGTAAGCAGCGGAACAGTCGGGTGATTCGTACCGCCCTGCCCTTTCAGAGATCAAGTCATTGGACGTCAATTCGGCTGGAACGCCTCGTCGAACGGCCCAGGAAAATGCAGCCGGATGAGCAATGGTGGTTCACCTTATGTGCGGTCCCGGATATGCGGTCCGGCGGCTCATCTCCCAATGGCTTGTCGATGGGGAAGTGGAACTCGTCATGTCGCCGCGAACCGTCACCGCGCTAGCGGGGCTCTTTTGAAGACGCCGGTGTTTTTCTTTGTGGAACTGAATCTGTGAGGTGATTGATGCATGAATCAAACATTTGCGTATTTCCGCTGCATCGGCGACGTATATTGGTCGAAAGTATCGCCCAGGCCCTCGAGACCAAGAACGGCGAGGCGGCGAGCGCGTTCTGGCGCTGTGCCGCCAAGAAAATGCTCATTCAATTGTCCGATGTAGGAATTGCGCCAGAGCTCGCTGCGCAGGAGGTTGGAAGCCTTCTTCATGCGGTCTTGGACGACATGGCCAACCGAACGGTAATGCACAAAGCATAGGCTCGGGCGCTGTTGGACCGCGCGTCAGCTCGGGTCCTTATCGGGGGACTGCTCCGACTGGCCGACGGTCCGGCCAAACCGGCATACCGGCAAAGCTTTGAGGTTGCGATCGCTCACGGCGGCCGGTCCAATATTCTAAGACGACCTCAGAAGCCACGTTGGCTTCTTTGGACGAAGCGGAGGGGCGCCATTTTGGCGTGCTCACGCTGGACTGCGGGTTGCGCCTACGGAAATCCAAAGTCCGGCCGCGCGAGCCAATCGACCGGAACAGTCGAAAGCTCGTGGGGCGGGTCCGCTCACCCTCACGGCGGCGGTGGCGGCCGTGAGCAGACTTAACTCAAGTCACGGCTGAGCATCCGCAGGCGCTATGCCGATTGGATGAGAACTGGTTGCCACAACACCGGCCCGTTGAGGCGTCCCCTCCAGCGGATGCGCAAGAGACTGGCGTAGGAAATATCGAGGAAGCCGGCGACTGCCTCGGTGTTGCCGACCTGCTTGGGCTGTCCGATACGTGACAACGGCCAGGTCGCGAGACGAAGGATCCTTTCGATGCGCGTATCTGTCACCGTTACGATCCCGGAGAGATTGTTGGCCAAGCCGAATTCGATGATCCCCGCGAAGAGCTCGTAGGTTGCTTGGGCCAGGCCGCCAGCTGCCTTCGGCGCTGTCGCAGGGAGATCGAGCGCGAAACGACTACTCTCCCAGATATCGGCACTCGCAGGGACCACCATCTCATCCAGCAGCGTCGGAAACGTATCGCGCAACATTGTCGGTCCGGTGGTCGGCAAAAGGCGGACGCAGCCGCAAGTTCGCCAATCGGACCCCTTGAGAAGCAGGTAGACGGGGTTCAGGCTGTCAAACGAGTCCGTTTCCATTTCGCCTTCGGTCTGCACTTCCCAATCGAGCCGCTTCTTGAAAACCCGATACCTAAGTCCGTGCATTTCCTTGAGTTCGCTCGCAAACTCGGCGTAGCAGTCGGGTGTTATCAGCTGCATCATTGTCGTCTCCGTGCGGGATGTGTCCACGCAATCGAAGGGCAAAGCCGTCATGAATGCAGCCTGTAGACCTTTACAGCTAGACTTGGAGAGGATCAGGATCTCGCCCGAGCAGCCATCCGCACTACGGCCTGGTTGATGGTTCGCACGCCAAGCTTCGCCTTGGCGTTTTCCTGATGGAAGGTCACGGTGCGTTTCGAGACACCGAGAATCTGGCTGATATCCCAGGCCGACTTGCCGCACGCCGCCCATTTCAGGCACTCGAACTCCCGCCGGGTGAGCATTATGCCATCTACCACGCAATCTTCGGCGAGCCTGCGCCGGGCATGGATATGAACGTTGATCGCAACCAGTTGCATTGCTTTTTCGTAGCGCGTCAGCGACCTCAGAAATGGCGGATGCGCCTCGTTGGAGGCGAAGGTCAGTGCGGCGAACCGGCCGCGATGATCATGCATCGACATGGTCAGTCCGCCGCGAATGCCGAACTCAGCTGCTTTTTCCAGGACTTCCTGCTGAGAGGTCGGCAAATAACGGTGATCGCGGTCCACACCCCAGTCGAAGGTATCCCAGCCCCGCAGTCCCCGCAGGATCACGGGATCCACGCTGTGGTAGCGCTGTTGCAGGTAATGTGATGTCCATGATGATGGATAATTCGAGATCAATCGCGGCCTGTCGCCGGAAGCGGATGGGTAGGTGAAATAAGCGAAGAGCGGAAAGTCGAACCCGGCTGCGGCGGACGCCATTGCCTCATGGAGATCGACGGCATCGACGCTTGCAGAGAGTTGCTCGACCAAGGTTTCAAATACGCGATGCATCTGCGCTTAGCGTACCTCGCGGAGGTTGCTGGAAGCCGACGGAGACGTGGTTCTAAATGATGGCCTGTCCCTGCAGGGCATACGACGCGCCGCCGTCATCACCGCAATTGCTGTGCTGCTTCCGATTGGAGAGAGCTCCGCCCACCTGACCAACTACCGATGGGTGATATTGCGACGTTATCGATGAGCCGCGTGTCGCCAAGCCAAGCCGCAGCAAGCAAGCGTGCCGGTCGGTCAAGGCTTGCTAACGATTGCAGGTCTGTTTCTCCGCGAAGCTCCAGGTATTCGAGCTCGCGATAGCCGGCAGCCAGAATTGCTGCACGCGCTTCATCAAGCGTAGGCAGGATGGGGGAGCCGCGTGCAAGCCGCTCGGCCGTATCGAGCAGGACCGATGCTAGTTTTGGGGCAATGGCGCGTTGGGCTGGGGAGAGCCGCACGTTACGCGACGATAGCGCAAGACCATCGGCTTCGCGGACTGTCGGACAGGGCACAATAGTGATCGGAATGTCGAGATCCCGGACCAAGCGCCTGACAAGCTGAAGTTGCTGAAAATCCTTTTCGCCAAAAAAGGCGAAGTCAGCGCCGGCCTGCAGGAAGAGCTTGGCCACGACCGTCGCCACGCCATTGAAATGGCCGAGCCGGAATGCGCCGCAAAGGCATTCGCTGATGCCGGACACTGAAACGGCCGTGGCGAAGCCCACCTGGTACATTTCCTCTGTGTCCGGCACATAGAGCAGATGCGTGCCCAGCAGAGCGAGCTTGGCAGCATCGTCGCTTTCCGTCCGAGGGTAGGCAATCAGGTCGGCGGGGCTGTTGAACTGCTTGGGGTTTACGAACAGCGTCACGATCACCCGCTCGGCCCTTTCGAGCGCCTTCCGCACGAGGCTCAGATGCCCGTCGTGCAAGGCTCCCATGGTCGGCACAATACCGATCGTGGCACCCGAGCGACGCCATTGCGCAACGACGCCGCGCAGCTCGCTCACGGTTCGAGCGATCGGCACGCTCATGTGAAGTCACCGGCCTTCAAGGCGTTGACATAGAGATGTTCGACCGCCGGAAAGTGCCGGTTCCGCATATCGGTGGCGTAAGCGGCGATTGCCGCCTCAGCCTGCTCACCGAGCTCGGCATAGCGTTTGACGAACTTCGGCCGAAATGAGGTGAAGAGCCCGAGCATATCGTGGCTCACCAGAATCTGGCCGTCGCAAGCTGGCGAGGCACCGATGCCGATGGTGGGTATGTCGATATCGGCGGTTATCTGCCGTGCAAGCTGCTCCGGTATCTTTTCCAGCACCAAGGAGAAGGCGCCAGCTTCAGTTACCGCCCTGGCGTCGCGCCTGATCCGCTCTGCATCGGCTCCCCGGCCCTGCACACGATAGCCTCCAAACGTGTTTACCGCCTGCGGCGTCAGGCCCACATGGGCCATGACAGGTACGCCGCGCGCGGTAAGGAAGCGGATGGTTTCCGCGATGGTCTCGCCGCCCTCGATCTTTACCGCTGAACAACCGGTCTCACCCATCACGCGCGCAGCGTTGCCGAAAGCGTGCTCTGGGCTTTCCTCGTAGGAACCGAAGGGCAGGTCGACGACCATCAGCGCGTGTTCAAGGCCGCGGCGAACGGCCTGTCCGTGCATGATCATCATGTCGAGCGTGACCCCCAGCGTCGACGACAGGCCGTGCAGCACCATGCCGACGCTGTCGCCGACAAGAACGATGTCGCAGTGGCGATCGAGCAGCCTCGCGACCGGCGTGGTGTAGGCCGTCAAGCATACAAGTGGCGTCTGGCCTTTTCGCGATCGAATATCTGGAGGAGTCATCCCTTTTATCTCACCAGCCGCGCTCAACCGAGGCCCCTTCCCTTACGTTACCAACAGCGGGTGTCGCGTTTGGCATATTTTTGTGCGACTGCGAAGAGCTAAAAACAGCGCTTGAGTACTCCGGTGTTGACGTGCTGGCTTCCAAGGTTACATTCAATCGATTAAGGCGCTCCGTTGGGCCAACCCGCTTTCGCAAACATGGATCCTCAGACAAGAAGAACCAAGAAAGGCAAAGCCGCCGTCAAAGCTGACGAAGCCAAAGTGGACCTGACTGCCGTCGTGGTCGCCGTAAACGACAGTGAGCCCTGTGTCCTCACAGTCGGTCATGCGGACACCCTCCCTTCTGGACCTTTTGCCCTTGAGCATCGATCACTGCAGTCGGGTTTGAGGGGGTGGGTGGAGCAGCAGACCGGCCATGCACTTGGATACATCGAGCAACTCTACACCTTCGCCGATCGCGATCGCATCGGCACTGAGCGCCACCAGCGCGTCATCTCAATCAGCTATCTCGCATTGACCAGGAAGGAACAGGCAACGAACTCGGCCGCGTGCGGCTGGCAAAGTTGGTACGAATATTTTCCCTGGGAGGACCACCGCTTCGGCACGCCGCCTGTGCTGCTCGATAGATTGCGGCCCCGCCTGATTGAGTGGGCCGGCGGCGCCAGCGAGCCGACCACTCAACGCGAGCGCCGGCAGCGCGCTGCGATAGCCTTCGGCTTCGACGACCGCCATTGGAACGAGGAACTCACGCTCCAACGCTACGAGTTGCTCTATGAAGCTGCTCTGATTGAGGAGGCCGGTGGCGGCAGGGACGCGATTGCGGCCGCGGCTGGCAAACCAATGGTCGCTGACCACCGTCGTATTCTGGCAACCGGGATCGCGCGGCTGCGTTCGAAGATCAAATACCGGCCGGTCGTGTTCGAGCTTATGCGGCCTTCCTTCACGCTGCTGCAACTGCAGCGAACCGTGGAAGCTTTGGCTGGCAGGCTGATCAACAAGCCGAACTTCCGGAGATTGGTCGAGCAGCAGGAACTTGTTGAGGAGACCGGGGAGACCTCCCTCGACACGGGCGGCCGACCGGCGAAGCTTTATCGCTTCCGGCATGCCGTCCTCGACGACAGGGCTATCGCCGGGACAAAATTACCGCTGGCGCGGGCTTGACATACTTATAGTCAAGGTAGATATATTCCCTTATTGTCAAACCGAATATAATCGAGGCGCCAATGACTGGGGCGTTACCTATGGCTGCGTCCTTGTATGAGCGTGTCCGGCGGGTGATCCCACCCGTTGAATGGCCCGCGTTCGCCGGCGATATTGAAGCCATCTTAGCGCTGAAGCGTGAGCGCAATGCGGTGGTGCTGGCGCACAATTACCAGACGCCCGAAATTTTTCATTGCGTGGCAGACATCGTCGGCGACAGCCTGGCGTTGGCCCACAAGGCGGTGACGGTCGACGCCGACATCATCGTGGTTGCCGGCGTTCATTTCATGGCCGAGACGGCAAAACTGCTCAATCCGAACAAGACCGTGCTCATCCCGGATCTCCGCGCCGGCTGCTCGCTGGCCGAATCGATCACGGCAAACGACGTGCGGCTAATGCGGCTGCGGTATCCGGGGGTCCCCGTTGTTACTTACGTCAACACTTCCGCCGCCGTAAAAGCGGAGTCCGACATCTGCTGCACGTCCGGCAACGCCAAGGCGGTGGTGGAATCGCTTGGCGTGGCGCGTGTGCTGATGCTCCCGGACGAATATCTGGCGAGGAACGTGGCAGCCGATACAGACGTCGAGATCATCGCCTGGAAAGGCCATTGCGAGGTGCATGAGCGCTTCACCGCAGCAGACATCCGGGAACTGCGCGATGCCCATCCAGGCGTCATCGTGCTGGCCCATCCAGAATGCCCACCAGACGTTGTCGCGGAGGCGGAGTTCTCCGGCTCGACCGCGGCGATGTCGGATTATGTCGAGCGTGAGAAACCGAAGCGTGTCGTCCTTCTGACCGAATGTTCGATGAGCGACAACGTCGCGGTCGCGCATCCCGACGTCGAGTTCGTTCGCCCATGCAATCTGTGCCCGCACATGAAGCGCATCAACCTGGCCAACATTCGCGCCGCACTCGAGCAGAACCGGCATGAGGTCCGGATTGATCCCGAAATTGCCGGCCCCGCCCGCCGCGCGGTCGAGCGCATGCTTTCCCTATGAGTCTGGAGGTTCGCGAAATCGCGGGGGCGCCGGTCGTCATCGGCGGCGGCATTGCCGGCCTGATGACGGCGCTTCATCTGGCGCCGGAACCGGTCGTGCTTTTGACCAACGCGCCGCTTGGAACCGGAGCCTGCAGTGAACTTGCCCAGGGCGGTCTTGCGGCAAGTCTCGGGGGCGACGACGGCCCAGATTTTCACCTTTGCGACACGATAGCTGCCGGCGACGGACTCTGCGATGAGGCCACGGTGCGGCGAGTGGTACGAGCTGCACCCGAAGCGATTAGGACGATCCAAAGGTTCGGCGTCGACTTCGACCAGCACCCTGACCGCGCGTTGCGACTTGGGCTCGAGGCGGCACACTCGCGACGGCGGATTGTGCATGCAGCCGGCGACGCCACCGGTCGCGAGTTGGTGCGCGCGCTCGTCGCCGCGGTTCGGCGTACAGCCTCGATCACCATTATCGAAAATGTGGAGGTCCGCCGGCTGGTCGTGCAGGACGGGTCGGTCATCGCCGTGGTCGCAGCAGGACGAGCCGGCGCGCTCGCTCTGCCCACGCGTCGCGCGGTGCTGGCGACCGGCGGCGTCGGCGGGCTGTTTTGCGACACGACAAACCCCGCTGGCTCATGGGGTCACGGGCTGGCGCTCGCCGCATGGGCGGGGGCGGAACTCGCCGACTTGGAATTCATACAGTTCCATCCAACTGCGCTCGACGGTCCGCGCCGGCCGATGCCGCTGGTGAGCGAAGCCGTGCGTGGCGAAGGCGCGGTGCTCATCGATGAGCGAGGAGAGCGCTTCCTCGCCGACACACCTGGCGGTGAACTTGCGCCTCGCGACGTCGTAGCGCGCGCCATTTGGCACCAGCTTGCCGTTGGACGCCGCGTATTCCTGGACGCACGGCAAAGTCTCGGCCCGAGATTTGGCAAGCGTTTTCCAGGCATCGCCGAATTGTGCCGGAGCGCAGGAATCGACCCAGCGACCGACCTGATCCCGGTGCGCCCGGCGGCACATTATCACATGGGCGGCGTCGCCGTAGACAGCGCCGGCCGCAGCTCCATCGAGGGATTGTGGGCCTGCGGTGAGGTGGCCTGTACCGGCCTGCACGGCGCCAACCGCCTGGCCAGCAACTCGCTCACCGAAGCGGCGGTCACCGCGAGCTGGGTTGCCGAAAGCGTTGCCGGCACGTCGTATACCCGGCGACCGCGCAGATGCTCCACATTCGTCCCTCCACGACCAGACGCTTCCGTGGTCCGCCCGATTGTCTCCGCCGCCCTGGGTATCATCCGCGACGGCGAGGCAATGCGCGAAGCGGTGGCGACCCTGCTGCCGATCGCAGCCAATAGTGTCGCTGCCTCTGGTCCGGCTTTGGTCTCACTGATGATCGCCGCGGCGGCCCTGAGGCGGGAAGAGAGTCGAGGCGCGCACTGTCGGTCCGATTTCCCGCTCCACGATGCCAACGTGCGCCCATCACGGCTGACACTGCACAGCGCAATGCGGGCCGCGGCCGCACTCGATTGCCGGGCTACCATACGGAGCACTTGATATGACTTCATTCTCCCCCCTCCCCGCGACCCTGATCGAACCGATTGTGCGCGTTGCGCTCCTCGAAGACCTGGGCAGATCCGGCGACCTGACCACCGATGCGGTTATCCCGTATGATTGCACTGCCACGTTGGTGCTCAAAGCGAGGCAGGCGGGCGTCGTTGCCGGGCTCGATCTGGTCTCGTATGCCTTCCTTCTCGTGGAACCGGCGATCAACATCCAGATCTGGCGCCCTGATGGCAGCGAGGTTGGGGCCGGGGAAACCATTGCAAGATTGTCCGGACCCGCACGAGGCCTGCTCACGGCCGAACGCACGGCCCTCAATTTCTTATGCCGGCTGAGCGGCATTGCCACTGCCACAGCGGCCATGGTTGAGGCCGTGCGCGGTCACAAGGCGAGGATTGTATCGACGCGAAAGACGACGCCCGGGCTGCGGGCATTGGAGAAATACGCCGTGCGCGTCGGCGGCGGTGCCAATCACCGGTTCGGCCTCGATGACGGCGTGCTCATAAAGGACAACCACATCGCGATCGCCGGCGATATGCGCACAGCAATAGAGCGGGCGCGCGCCGCAGCAGGGCATATGGTGAAGGTCGAGGTCGAGGTCGACACGCTGAAGCAGCTCGATGCAGCGCTCGCGATTGGTGTTGACGCGGTGCTGCTCGACAATATGTCGGTCGAGGATCTTGCCCGCGCGGTTTCTATAGTGGATGGCCGTACGATCACCGAGGCGTCCGGTCGGGTGATGCCGAAAACGGCGGCGGCGATTGCGGCGACCGGTGTCGATCTCATCTCCATGGGTTGGCTGACGCACAGCGCCCCGATCCTCGACATCGGCCTGGACATGCCGGACCACCAGAACATCTGCAAGCACTTGAACTGAGGATTACGGCGTGAGGAGCAACATCAGCTCGGCAGGCGTAGGAGGTGCTGGAAAGACGTGCCGCAGCTCGCCTTTAGCGAGTGCGCCCCAAAGCCAAGAAGGCGTACCGGACTAGCAAACAAAGGTTTGACGATGACGATTGGAATGAACTCGGAGTTCGACGTGAACCAGACCATGCAATCGGTCGACGGAACGCCTCCGCGATGGAACCGCAAAGAGGCCGAGGCCATCTACGGCATGCCATTCAACGATCTGCTGTTCCTGGCTCAGACGATCCACCGCCAGAACTTCGATCGAAACCGAGTGCAGCTGTCGCGGCTCCTTAGCATCAAGACCGGCGGGTGCCCCGAAGATTGCGGCTATTGCAGCCAGTCTGCGCATTACGAAACCGGTGTGAAGGCGTCGAAGCTGGTGGACGTCAAGCATGTCATCGACGAAGCGGCCAAGGCGCGTGATGGCGGCGCAACGCGCTATTGCATGGGCGCGGCGTGGCGAAGTCCCAAGGAGCGCGACATGGACGTTGTGGTCGCCATGATTGAGGGCGTCAAGGCCCTCGGCATGGAGACCTGCATGACGCTCGGCATGCTCGATCTTGAGCAAGCTGCTCGCCTGAAGCAGGCCGGTCTCGACTACTATAACCACAACATCGATACCTCTGAGCGCTACTATGGCGAGGTTATTTCAACCAGGACTTTTGCCGACCGGCTGAAAACGCTTGGGCACGTGCGCGCGGTTGGGATGAAAGTCTGCTGCGGCGGCATTGTCGGGATGGGAGAAGAAAAGACCGATCGCATCGACATGCTGGTCACGCTCGCGAACCTGCCCGAGCCGCCGGAAAGCGTGCCGATCAACATGCTTATTCCCATCGAAGGCACGCCGCTTGCCGCGGCCGACGCCATCGATCCGATCGATTTCGTCCGCATCGTTGCGCTCGCGCGGGTGATGATGCCGAAATCCTATGTAAGGCTGTCCGCCGGCAGGACGGCGATGAGCGACGAAACGCAGGCGCTGTGCTTCTTTGCCGGCGCCAATTCGATCTTTGTCGGCGACACGCTGCTGACGGCGGGAAATCCCGGCGAGGACAAGGATACCCTTCTGTTCCGGCGCCTCGGCATTGAGCCTATGGAACTCGCCACGCAATGAAGGAGGCAATTCTTGCCCGCTATGACGCAACCTTGCGGGGACTGGGGCGCAAGGACCGGTTGCGGACGCTCGCACCGCGCGCCGGGCTCGACTTCTCGTCGAACGACTATATCGGACTTGCCGCCTCCAAAAGACTGGGCGATGCGGTTTCGACGGCGATTGCGCGGGGCACGCCAGTGGGCGCCACCGGATCGCGGCTGTTGCGCGGCAATGCACCGGAACATGAGCAACTGGAGGCGGACGCGGCGGCATTTTTCGGAGCCGAGCGTGCACTGTTCTTCGGCAGCGGCTATATCGCCAACTTCGCTCTGCTGACGGCCCTGCCGCAGAAAGGCGACCTGCTGGTCCTCGACGAGCTCGCTCATGCCAGCATGCATGAGGGTGCCCAGGCCGGGCGCGCTGAGTTCAAGCTGGCCGCGCACAACGACGTCGACGCTGTCGAGGACGCAATCACCCGCTGGCGCGCCGAAGGCGGCATGGGGCGGGTGTGGATCGCCTTCGAAAGCCTTTACAGCATGGATGGCGACCGTGCGCCGATGGAGAGCCTGGTCGCGCTGGCTGATCGGTACCAGGCATTCATCGTCGTCGATGAAGCGCATGCCACCGGCGTCTGGGGACCGGACGGCCGGGGACTGGCCGCCGCGTATGAAGGCCGCGACAACATCGTCACGCTCCACACATGCGGCAAGGCGCTTGGCGCATCCGGCGCGCTCGTTACCGGACCGCGAACACTGTGCGACTATCTTATCAACCGGTGCCGGCCATTCATCTATGCGACCGCACCATCGCCGCTGATGGCAGTCGCGGCACGTGAGGCGCTGACTATTCTGTCTGACGAGCCTATGCGTCGTGCTCAGTTGCACGAGCGTGTCGCTTTCGCGAGCCGGCAATTGGCCGAACGCTGCGGCGTGATGCCCAGCGGCTCGCAGATCCAGCCGCTTGTGATCGGCGATAACAGCCGCACCATGGCGGTGGCGGCAGGACTGCAGGCACGCGGCTTCGACATACGCGGCATTCGCCCGCCGACAGTGCCTGAGGGTACGTCGCGCCTGCGCATTTCGCTGACTCTCAACGTCGACGAAGCCGACATTTCCGCCATGGTCGAGGCTCTCGTCGGAGTGTTGGCCACAGCATGACCAAACGCATCGTCGTCACCGGAACAGACACTGGAATTGGCAAGACAGTGTTTTCGGCCGGACTTGCCGGGCTGCTCGACGGCTTCTACTGGAAGCCGGTGCAATCGGGCCTCAACGAGGAGACCGACAGCGAGGTCGTCGCCCGGCTTTCCGGCTTGCCCGACGGACGCGTGCTGCCCGAAGTCTATCGACTGACGATGCCGCTGTCGCCGCATCGATCAGCCGAAATCGACGGCGTCGCGATCGAGGCCGACGATCTTTCATTTCCGGTCCTGCCGACACCGCTCGTCATCGAAGGCGCCGGCGGGCTGATGGTGCCGCTCAATCGACAGACAAGGTTCATTGACATATTCGAACAATGGCGGCTGCCGGTCATACTGTGCGCCCGCACCGCGCTTGGCACCATCAATCATACGCTGTTGTCGATCGAGGCCCTGAGAGCCCGCTCCATCCCGCTCATCGGCATTGCCTTCATTGGCGAAGAGGTGGCCGATACACAAAGGACAATCGTGGAATTCGGCGGCGTGCCGCAGCTGGGCAGGCTGCCGCACCTCGGTCCGCTGACGGGTGAAACGTTGAGAGATGCAATGATTTCCGGCTTCGACCTGGCCATGATTGCCGGAGGCGACTGATGGCGGAGTCTCGAGTCTGGCATCCGTTCACGCAGCACGCGCTAGAGCCCTCGCTCCCTGAAATCGTGCTGACTGAAGGCGCCTATCTCCACAAGGCCGACGGCTTCCGCATCCTCGATGCGATTTCTTCCTGGTGGGTCGTCACCCATGGCCATCGCCACCCCCGCATCATGAAGGCCATCGAGACGACCGCCTCGAGCCTCGACCAGATCATCTTCGCGGGCTTCACCCACGAGCCGGCCGAACGGCTGGCCGAGGCGCTTGTAGGCATCGCACCCGCCGGCCTCCACCGGGTGTTCTATTCCGACAGTGGCTCGACCTCAGTCGAAGTCGCGCTGAAGATGGCGCTCGGCTATTTCCGTAACATCGGCGCGTCGCGTTCGCGCATCGCCGTCATGGAGCACAGCTATCATGGCGACACCATCGGCACGATGAGCGTCGGCGCCCGTGGCGTCTTCAACGCCGCCTATGAGCCTTTGCTGTTCGAGGTCGACACCATCCCCTTCCCGGCCGCCGGGCGCGAGCAGGAAACGCTGGATCGGTTCGAGGCCGTTAGCCGCGACCGGCGCGCAGCCGCGCTGATCGTCGAGCCGCTGGTGCTTGGCGCCGGCGGCATGCTGATGTATCCGGCCTGGGTTCTTGCCGAATTGAAGAGGATCGCCGAAGCCTCCGGCACGCTCGTGATCGCCGATGAAGTGATGACCGGCTGGGGGCGCACCGGAACCATGTTTGCCTGCGAACAGGCGTCCGTCTCGCCCGACATCTTGTGCACCTCGAAAGGTCTGACCGGTGGTACCATCCCGCTGGCCGCCACGATCGCCACCGATGCCATCTTCCACGCTCACTTTTCGGAGGATCGCAAGAAGACGTTTTTCCATTCGAGCTCCTACACCGCCAATCCGATCGCCTGCGCGGCAGCACTTGCCAATGTCGAGATCTGGCGTGACGAGCCGGTGGCCGAGCGGATCGCGGTCTTGAGCGCGAGGCAGGCCGCGGGGCTGCAACGCTTCCGGGACAATCCATATTTCACCGACTGCCGGACAACCGGCACCATCGCGGCACTCGACCTACGCACCGGCTCAGCCGGTTATCTGGCCGAGATCGGGCCAAAACTGCGCGCTTTTTTCCTTGAGCGCGGCCTGTTGGTGCGCCCGCTCGGCAATGTCCTCTATCTTCTGCCGCCCTATTGCATCACCAGCGACGAATTGGACGGGCTCTATGACGCGATAGAGGAGGCCGGCGAACGCTTCGGCTCGCGGCCATGAACCTATCGTCGCGCGTTCTCGGCTTCGGCCATCATGCGCCGACGCGCAAGGTCGAGAACCCGGAAATCGAAGACCGGCTCGGGCTTGAGCCCGGCTGGATCGAGCGGCGCACCGGAATTCGCTCGCGCTTCTGGGCAACAGACGAAGACACGCTGTCGGGCCTTGCCGCCTCTGCCGGCGACATGGCGCTGACCAATGCCGGTATCGACCGCGGCGACGTCGGTCTACTCTTGCTCGCCACGTCGACGCCCGATCACCTTCTGCCGCCAAGCGCGCCGCTGGTCGCACATCGGCTGGGGCTAGGCCGCGCCGGAGCGATCGACCTGACCGGCGCCTGCGCCGGCTTCATCTATGCGCTGATGTTCGCCGACGGGTTCACCCGCCTGCACGGCAAAGCGAGCCTTGTCATCGCCGCCAACATCCTCAGCCACCGCATCAATTTGGCCGAGCGCGCCAGCGCCGTGCTGTTTGCCGATGCCGCCGGCGCCATGGTGATCAGTCCTTGCGATGACCCGGATCGAGGCATTCTCGGCGCTTCGGTGGATTCCGACGGCTCGCGCTACGGGCTAATCCAGATTCCCGCCGGGGGAAGCAACACTCCGTTCCATGCCGACCTCGACCTCGCGCAGACACGGATGACGATCACTGACGGCCGTGAAGTATTCAGCAAGGCCGTGGAGATGATGACCGCCTGCTCGAGAGATGCGCTCACTGCTGCCCGACTGAGGCCGCAAGACCTCGATCGTTTCGTGCCGCATCAGGCCAATGCGCGCATTTTCGACGCGGTCGGCAGGAACCTCGGCATCGCTGATCACTCGATCGTCAAGACGATCGCCGAATATGGCAACTCTTCCGCCGCGACGATCCCGCTCTCATTGTCGCTGGCCCATCGGGCGCAGCCGTTTCGGCCTGGCGAGAAAGTCCTCTTGGCGGCAGCGGGTGCGGGTCTCAGCGGCGGCGCGCTTGTGGTGGGAATTTAGCAAAGCAATGCTTGCGCACAGGACTGCTCATGAATGAGACTATGAGAATGGCTCAATACGCAAATAGTCGCCGGCAAGCTCCATAGAGCTGGGGTCCGTGCGGTGCTCCGCGATGTCTAAGTATCGACCCGCTTGCTCAAATCGCAGCGCTCATCGAAGGCCAGCAATACCTCATGCAGAGCGAAAATCCCCAACCGCCCGTTTCAAAGACGCTCGCCCCATTTCGAAACAAGGTGTTTCGCTCAATTTGGGCGGCCACCCAGATTTCCAGCCTCGGTTGGCTAGTGCAAACGGTCGCCATCAGTTGGCTTATGGCAACGATTTCAGCGTCCGACCTCATGGTGGCACTCGTCCAGGCCGCATCCACATTGCCGGTGTTCTTCCTCTCAGTTTTCGCCGGAGCCATTGCCGACAACTTCAGCCGCCGGTGGGTGATGTTTGCGGGACACTGCCTGATAGCATCGGCGTCGACGACGCTGATGATTTCTGTGGGTCTGGGATTTGTCAGTCCTTGGCTGATTCTCGGGTTAGGTTTCCTGGCCGGCTGCGGCTTTGCCTTGAATGATCCGGCTTGGCACGCTTCGGTCGGCGATATCCTTCACAAACGCGACATTCCGGCCGCAGTGACGCTTATGTCCGTCGGATACAACATTGTGCGCAGCGTTGGTCCAGCCTTGGGGGGCGTGATCCTGGCCGTCTTTGGGCCGCTGGCCGCTTTCGCCTTGGCTGCGGTGAGTGATCTGGCGCCCATAAGCGCGATATGGCGCACCAAATGGGAGGTCCGCTCTTCGCCTCTCCCTCGTGAGAGAATGACGACGGCAATTCATGACGGAGTGCGCTTTACGGCGATGTCTTTGGAGATCAGGGCAGCGACCGCCCGAGCCGCTCTTTTCGGGTTGGCAAGCATCTCCATTCTGGCGTTGCTCCCCCTCGTCGTCCGGGATCAGTTGAAGAGTGGGCCAATTGTCTACGGTATCTTATTGGCCGGCTTCGGCATGGGTGCTTTCATCGCGGGTATGGGCAACGGCTTCTTGAGGAAGGTCACGTCTCAAAACAGGCTGGTGGCCTTCGCCTCTGTGGCTTGTGCAGTCTGTTGCCTCTCCCTTGCCCTTACATCGTCGCTTCCTGTGGCGGCCATTTCGCTGGCGCTCGGCGGAGCGGGTTGGCTTATCACCTGGACGGGCATTGACGTGTCGGTGCAGTTGGCAAGCCCAAGGTGGGTTGTAGGCCGCACGCTCTCCATTTACTACGCCTTGAGCGCAGGCGGTATGGCTGCTGGCAGCTGGATCTGGGGTTCTGTCGCGCAAAACTATTCCTTGACCTCAGCATTGGAGGGCGCCGCAGGCGCTCTGTTGCTGGTTGCAGCAGCGGGGATCGTGTTGCCGGTCCGTCCCTGGGAAGAAACCGATCAAGAAAGTTCAGTTTTTCATCCGCCGGACGTGGCTCTCGATCTGAAACCCAGAAGTGGCCCTATCGTGGCCAAGGTCGAGTATTTGATATCGGAGGAAAATATCGAGGCCTTTCTGGGCTCCATGCGCACGCGGCGACACGTCCAGAGCCGTGCCGGTGCACGAAACTGGACGCTCCAGCGAAATCTGCAAACACCGTCACTTTGGACGGAGACATTCCGCACCCCCACCTGGATGGACTTTCTCCGCCTAAATCATCGACTCACCGCAGCAGATAAGGAAGTCGCCCAGCATCTCCTGTCACTGCATGAAGGAGAGGTGCCTCCGCAGACAGTGCTTTCGATTGAACGGACGACCGAGGCAATTCGTACCCGTACCTCGACAATCTTTTCTCGTCCTCCAAGATGACGCCATCAAGCTGCTGTCCAGGGACAGGGTGGATCACCGGTGCTTTGCAGAGCACAGCCTCACACCGAGAGCAGCGTGCTCCGGGTTGTGCGCTTTCGCGCGCACCCAGGCGAGATGATGGTGAACGCGGCGTCAAGTGGAAGTCCCCTGCATACGCTTGCGGAGTCTTCTGCGAGAGCCCATGCCGACGAGCGCCAAACAAGGTCTGATGCCTTTCGGCGTCGTGGCCTCAACTCATCGATTCGCGAGAAAAGCATCGAATGCAGCAGCAACGGCGCGAACAACAAAGCGGTGCTCCGGCCGCACGCGGATGAAGCCGTTTTCGACGTCCAGGATCCCCTCCTCAGCCAGCGTCACCAAACTCTCAACTGAATCGAGAAAACGAGCTGGTTCGATTTCGTGGGCGGCACAGATGGTCGGCACGTCGGCCTCCAAACCGCACATCAGTCGCTCGATGATCGCTGCGCGCACCCGGTCATCGTCGGTCAGACGGTGACCCTTTGATGTCGCCAGACGTCCACTTGCGATGTGCCGGGCGTAAGAATCCCGTGTTACTTCGTTCTGAACATACCCCTCGCGGACTCGGCCAATAGCCGACGCGCCGAAGCCGATCACGTTTTGCAAGTATCGGCCGAGTATCCCAGCGAATTACGCCGTAGGCGCCCGGTCTTCTGGCGCTAGCGCAAGTTCGTCGTCCGGCGGAGCGAAATGATCGAGCCCGATCTCCCGGTAGCCAGCGCCAACCAGTGTCTCGGCGACAGTTGCAGCCTGTTCGGCGCGAAGATCGCCGTCCGGTAGACCTGCCTGCTCGATTAGGCGCTGATTCTTTATCACGGAAGGAATATGCGCGTATCCGAACACCGCAAGCCGGTTGGGGCGCATGGCGACCGCAGCCATCGCGGTCTGGATGCAGGACTGCACAGTCTGTTTCGGTAGACCGAAGATGAGGTCGAAGTTGATATGGCCAACGCCATGCCGGCGGAGATTTTGGACTGCAGCGGCCGTCTGCACCTTACTCTGGATCCGATTGATCGCCTTTGCACATCGGGATCAAAGCTCTGCATCCGATGCTCGCGCGGTTGACACCGTTAGCTGCCAGGGCTTCGGCCATTTCCGGTGTGAACGTTCGGGGATCGATCTCCACGGCGATCGCAGCAGTTTTGCTGAAAGCGAAGTGGCGGCGTAGAAATTCCATCAGCGCCAAGTGCTCGGCTGGCCCGATAAGGTGAGGCGTTCCGCCGCCGAAATGCACATCGCTCACCGGCAGCCCTTGCCGCACTTGCTCCGACACCAAACTGATCTCCTGACGCAGCACCGCTAAATAATTAAGGATCGGGCCGTTGCGACGGATGACCGCGGTAGGGAAGCCGCAATACCAGCACATGGATCGGCAAAACGGAATGTGGAAATAGAGCGACACCGATTCGTCGGCCGGGAGGCCCCCCAGCCATTCCTCATAATCGTCAGCACCAACTGCCGCAGAGAAGTCTGGCACAGTCGGATAGATGGTATACCAAGGCGGCCGGGGGTCCCGGTACTTTGTCAGGATTGAGGTGTGCAAGGAGCTGTCATCCCACGTCGCTCATCCATCATTCTTTCGTTGCGCGCTCGTCCTGGTCTCTGACCTAAGTCAGTGCGTCCCGCTTATGTCGCAGTCTCGTTTGGACAGGATGGGGTCAACCACGCCGGGGAGCGCGCGTGCCATGGTTGCGCCTGAGGTGATGGTGCGGTGCCGCATTCAACGTCTGAGTACGTGACGCCAGTGCAGTGTGCTTGAGGCGTCTGCGGAAGAACTTTGCAATGCGAAATTCATGTCCGACGCAACGGACCTGTCAAGCCTCGTTCAGACGCCATCCAGGTCCAGCCAGCGGCCTTCCCTGCCGGCCGAAAAACCATACCGGCTTTAGCCACCGAGACGCTCTAAAGCTGACGTCGGCTCATTTGATGAAAGGAGGACGCCGCTAGGGGGTGCACAAGGTTCCCCGGCTTGACGTCGCTTCGAGCGAAGAGCGGTGTGGCTTGTCGTCAAGCGCCGGGCAGCGTGCCCCCTACCGATATCCCGAAAAGATCGACCAAGATGGCCATGCCGACGCCACACGCGGTCTGGATGAGGCCGACCATGAAAATGCGATTGGCGCGTTCGTAGATGGGGCGCCGCAAGGAACTCATGTCGAGCAGCATGGACAGCGCTCTCATCTGCAGTGCGATGCCGAGCAGGATCGGCACTACGGCGAACAGATCGTAGAGTTGCCATGGCAAGGGGTTCGCGGCCCAATGAGTGAGGAAGCCGAGGGAAAAGGCAAGCAGGATACCCACGGCAGTGATTGTGCCGTTGCGGAAAATGGTCTCGATCGGTTCTTCCTTCGGATCGTGCTCGTCCAAGCGGCTTCCTTTCGTTGCTCTTTCCGTCGAGACTAAGTTCTCGAGAATACTGTTCATCGCCAATTACTCGAGGCGAGCCGTAGGCAGCCGTTTCAGGGTGCGCTCCCTCTCGCTTCCGGCCGCGCAATGTACCTGCACGGCGAACTTACAGCGGCGAAAAGGTGCTGCGGCCACCATGCGACGCCTCGGACGTGCACGCCCTCTGTTCCTGGCGCAGCCCTTGCGGAGCGTACGCGCAGTGATCCTTCTCGGTAGCGGATGGCGCGGCCTCCGTTGCGGTCAGACGGGAAGCCGTCGCTGTTAAACGAGACTGTCACATATCGAACATGGCGAACCGTGTCGCACATTTCTTTTCGCAGTGACCCTCAAAAAAAGTGATTCCAGCGAGACGAAGGCGCGTCGGCCCGATTTTGGTGTCGGCCGCATCTACGCTTCAGGTTGGCATGTCGCTTGCTGCTCTATTCGGAGAGCTGCAGCGGTCCGACCGGAGTGTTTCACATGTAAACGATAATGAATCTCCTAGCAGAAAACACTATTATAAGTACATGTGGCTTTTACGCTGGCTCACCTCTCGTGTCAAGCGCTTTGGCGTCCACATATTGGAGACAACACGCACAAAATTTAGAGGAAAAGCTTGCTCTTTCGCCTCTATCCTTTTTATTCCTTCATGGAGATCTAGACATGTACATCAAGAGTCCTCTTCTCGGCTTAACTGCTCTGATGACCATTTCCGTCGGTCGAGCAGCTGGCGCCGAGCGGGAACCGGCCGAGTACATCAAGATCTGCGACGTCCTCGGCTCGGGATATTCCTATATTCCCAACACCGAGACCTGCCTGCGCATCGGCGGCTATGTCCGTTACGATATCGGCCTGGGTGACGTCCGATCGTATGACAGCGCAAGAACCTCGGACGTGAGAACTGGCGAGGACCAAGGCACTTGGCGAAACAGCACACGCTTCACGTTCAAAACTTGGACCGGCCAGCAGACCGAGCTCGGCGCGTTGACGACCTATACCGAAACCCAGGTGAATTTTGGCAACAGCGCTAACTCGCATGACAGTCCTCAGAACTATGATTTCAACAGCGGCCTCGCACTGGCTTCTGCCTGGGTCGAGCTGGGAGGCCTGCGAGTTGGCAAGGAGGGGTCGGCCTTCGATACGTTTGCAAGCTACGCTGGCAACGTTCTCGATAGTATGCTCGTTCCGTCGGCCGGCTTCGACACCAACGTGGCTCAGTACCACTTCGACGCCGGCAACGGCATTTCGACTGTGATTTCGCTCGAACAAGGATCGGGCTCAGCCGGTACTATCGACAGCTATATTCCGCACGTTGTCGCCGGCTTGAAATACACGCAAGGCTGGGGCTCGATCACCGGCGTCGCGGCTTATGACAGCAATTACGAAGCTTTTGCCGGCAAGATCCGCGTCGACGTCGCTGTCACAAACCAGCTGTCGCTGTTTGGACTCTTCGGCTACGGTTCCAATGCCAGTCTCAACGAGGACTCAAACGGCGCAATTGCCAATCATGGGCGCGGCTCGTACAAAATCTGGAACGGCCAGTGGGCTTTCTGGGCGGGCGCCACCTACGAGTTTGACGAGAAAACTTCGTTCAACCTTCAGGTCTCGGGTGATCAGCTCAAGGATGCTGGTGTGGCTGCAAACGTCGCCTACATGGTCGTTCCCGGCTTCACGGTCACAGCCGAGGTCGATTACGACCACTACGGCAACTCTGGCCTCGGCCCTGCCGAGCCTACCGCCGTCAAGGGCACGAGCAAGCCGAACAGCGTCGGCGGCATTCTCCGCTTACAAGGCTCATTTTGAAATCTCTCCAGTCGCGAGCATGGCAAAGGCACTTGCCTCGACAACGCACGCATGGAGAGCTTCGTTCGCCATCTTGAAGTCTGCATCGACCGTCCACGGCCCATCGTACCAACTAGAAACTGAAAGTTATGAGCCCTGTGTACTACACCTAGCCCTTGACCTGCCCGATGAACCGGCCAGGGGCCGTCAGTTCAAATTCGGGGCCGTTTAGAGGGCAGTGTGAGGCCGTGTTAGGTAAGCGCCACTGCAATGTCGAGGCCGCGACACGCCTGTCGCTTTGGACGGCTGGAATTGCCCTTCGCGGCGCCATTCATTCTCTCAACATTTACGTGATAATGCACGCTGAGTCCGAGCCGCGTGGCAGCACCCATCCTAGGTCACTATCGGGGGGCCTTAAACCTGAACAGCTCCATCGTCGCGGCTGCTGCGGAAGCAGGAGCTATCACTGGGACCCGTACTGGTGCTTGTCAGCCGCTGAGCCGCTACTTCGTCTTAGGAAGAGCATTGTCCTTGCCAAAAGCCGGCCAGTATTTCGAGATTGCCAGTGTGGCGCCGGCTGAAGAGAAATGACCATAGTCGAAATATAAAAACTCTCCTCTATCGAAATAGGCGCAGCGTCCTGCGCTGCACAGGAATTTCAGCGGATCGATGAATGTGGCGCCTTTGGTAAATGAGCGCACACGTTCGTTGACGTCGGGGTCCATCGCGATCGGCCAGGACGTATCGTCCAGATTTTGGCGCTTGGCGAAGAACGCAATTTTCCGGACGTCAGTTGGGAACTGCGGAGACTGGCCGATGACAAACACGCGCACGCCCAGGGCACGAAGCGTAGCGATTGTTTGCTGAAGACCGTCGAAACCTCTGACCTCATAGTCACTCCATCTACCGCTGAGGATAACCGTCTTGATGTCCGCTTCCAAGATGACGTCCAAGGCCTTGCGATTGAACCGGACACAATCAAGACGATCGTACGGGTAGTAATAGAGTATCGGCGCGCAGCTGGCGTACGTATATTCAACGATGTTCGCCTGCAATCGATTTATGTTAGCACCCAAGCCGGAAACATAGTGCGCGGCGAAGGAGTCGCCCCACAAAAAAACCGTTGTTGGAAAACCGCTGGTGCGCGTGCAATCCTCCATATTCCAGCTTTCGATCCGGCTGGTGCCCTCGTTGAAACAGATGCCATTCCTCCAGTCCCCGACGGAAATGCGCCGCTGGACATAGTCCGGAAACCGTTGCGGAAAGCCGTTGCCGAGCGCCCCCGCCGCTCCGCCGGCACAAAGGACAACGATCGCGAGCGCTGAAAAGGCGAAGATAGGCCCCGGGGAGGTGAAGGCCCTCTTCTGTCGAAACGGCTGCTCTACAAACTTCCAGGAGAATGCAGCCAATGCGAGGCTTGCCACCAACATCGCACCGGTCATCAACGGATCGAGTTTTTGGAACGAAAGATAGTGCGCGAACGCATTGAGAGGCCAGTGAACAAGATACAACGAATACGAGATGAGCCCAATCCAGACCAGCGGCCTGACTTCGAGCATGCGGGTGGCGACCGTCGAGGGGGTATTTTGGCCAACATAGATCAGAAGGGCCGTTCCGATGCATGGATACAAGGCGTTGTAGCCTGGGAACGGATCACTCGCCGAAATCGCGAAGAACCCGATGGCGAGAAGGCCAAATCCGGCCACCCCCACCGACTCCATCAGGAATCGGTTGCCCAGCGGCGAGGGGCATTTGAGCATGAGCAGGGCGCCCAACATGAGTTCCCAGATTCGGGTCGGCAGCAGATAGAATCCGGCGGTGGGTGCCAGCGATGTCGCCATCACCGCCACTACGAAGCTGCAGAGAATTATCGGAAGAAGTGTCGTCAGCCAGCGCTTCCCGATGTAGCGATAGATTAGGAACATCAGGATTGGTGCGAAGATGTAGTACTGCTCCGCTACGGAAAGCGGCCAAGTGTGCAACAGTGGTAGAAGCGCGGCATCGATAGAGAAGTAACTTGACGTTTTCCAGAAGAAAACGTTCGACCAGAAGGTCGAGGTAGCTATGATGCTAAGACTGAATCCGCGCAGATCCGGTGGCAGAAGAATGAACAATGCCGCAATGCAGGTGAGAAGCATCACAAAGACGAGCGCCGGCAGAATGCGCCGGGCACGGCGCCAGTAGAAGTTGACGATGGAAAATTGGCCGCGTTCAAGGTCATCCAGGAGGCTTCCGCTGGTTAGGTAGCCGGAGATGACGAAGAAGATATCGACCCCGCTAAAGCCACCCGGGATCGCCGAAATTCCGAAATGAAAGAGTACGACCGGAAGTACAGCAACGGCCCTAAGGCCCTCGATATAGCGCCTATATTGCATCCAGCGGTTCCTTTTATTTTAGATCAGGACGCGATTGGAAGCTTTCAATCTCCGGTAGGAGTGCTGCCGAGATAAGGGCGGTATCAGCCACCTTTATCCGTCCCGAATGTTCTGTAAGTTGCAACTGGTACAGAAGCACGATCGCCATCGCCGGCCTTGACGGCCTGATTGTCGAGCAGATCGCGCGGATCGTTGACCATCACGGCCAGGTTATGTCCTGTCGAACAACCAAGCGGCTGTTTGAAGGATTCTTCATTGGGTAAGGCACCATATGAGGGACAGACCGGCGGACGGGCGTGATAGACAATCGCCTCAATTCGCACTGAGCCGGCGTCGTGTTGATCGCGCAATTGAATGTTGTCTTCTTCGATTGCCAACTGCCTGGCCTGATGGGCTACCCCTGCGCTGAGCTGGGGCGAACCGCTGATGAGGAGGTGGATGGCATCGAACCGGCCGCGACTGGCCTTGTCTAGGAAAACACGCAAACGCTGCCGTTCGGAAGCGCGCAGGCTTTGCAACGTCAGGACGGTGGTCTCCTCTCGGACAAGCATTGGTGCCGATGGTTCGACATCAACTGGCGTAGTGCTTGTGCAGCCACTTACGCTTGGTGCCAGAGCGACAAAGAGGATTATAAAACGCAACATCTTTGGATGACACTATTCGATGATGAAGCCGAGACCGCCCTGGGCGCTTGGCGCGCCCGCACGGATAGCAGCGCGGTCTCGCGGGGGACTTGTCACGGAATTCGTCGGAGCGCCCCCTCCGTTCAAAGCCGGTGCCGCCCGCTCGGTCGGTGCGCTCATCTGGTTTGGGTTGGAGCCTGGTCTTACAATGTAAGGCGTAACTAGAATGACCAGTTCTGACTCCTCTTTTTGAAACGAGGTCGAGCGAAAAAGCGGTCCCAGGATCGCCAGTTCTCCGAGCCAGGGAAAGGCCCTGACATCATTGTTGACGTTCCGCCTGATTAGACCGCCGATTGCGAAGCTCTGGCCGCTGGCGAGTTCGACGACCGTATCGGCTCGGCGCGTGGAAACTGCCGGCACGGAAATTCCGTTGATTTGCACGGCACCTTGCGTCGACAGTTCACTGACTTCGGGCGTTACGTGAATGTTGATTTGATTGTTGCTGAGAACTGTCGGCACAAATTCCAGACTGACGCCGAAGTGACGGAATTCAACCGATACCTGCCTGTTTTCCTGCAGGACAGGAATGGGAAATTCGCCGCCCGCGAGAAAGCTGGCCTTTTCACCCGACATAGCGGTGAGGTTCGGCTCAGCCAGGACGGAAGCTATATGCTCCTTGGCGAGCGCGTCGAGAACCGCGCTGACGTTGACGGCACCGTTGTCGAATCCGATTTCTGCTGTACCGCCACCCTGGGTTGAACCAGACCCAGCGCTTGCAGCGCTTCCGCTTAGAACGCCCACTTTGAAATTGCCGATTTGACCGAAGGCGGACAAGTTGACGCCGAGTGACTTCATGGCGCTGCGTGAGACTTCGGCTACGCGCACGCTGAGGTTAACTTGCAGGGATCCAGCGACCTTGATGTTGTTGACGACTTGCGCTCCGTCGCCCAGATATTGCTCAGTGACTCTTTTTGCGGTGTCGGCGACCTCTGCGTCGGGCGCCGTCCCGCTAAGGATTGCGCCGCGCGGCGTATAGTTGACGCGGATGGGATAGTCGCCGACCTGCTCCCGCAACATGGCGCGTAAATCCCCGATCGGTTGCGTGACAACGATACGCAATTCGGCGAGAGGCTCGCCATTGCCATCCAAGGCGAATAGGCTGGTCCGCCCCGATTTCTTGCCAAAGACGAAGATTGTTTTGCTCGATGGCGCCTGAAAATCCGCGATCGTGGGGTCAGCAACAAAGATGGTCGTGGCTGGCCCGGGCAGATGAACGGTCTCCCCGAGCGAAGAGGAAAGGGTCAGCGTGGCGTTGATGCTATTCGAAGCCGCATGCGGCGGGCCTTTGTCCTGCTTGTTTTGCGCCGCGACACCAAGTGGGAAAGTCACAATAAGCGCGCAGAGGAGATGGCCCAGGTAACGGGGCACTGCAGGTCTTGTAACCTTGTTGGCGATCGCCCGCCAATTGAGCGCAGCGCAAGGATGTTGAAGGATCAGCAAAATAGATCTTCTTTCGATTCGACAAACTATGCGGACGAGGCGTCAGTCAATTCTAGGATGTAACCAATGCCTCGGATGGTCTTGATCCGTGGCGTTGCACCTGATCTGGTCAGATGTCCCCGTAAACGATAAATTCCGACTTCAAGCGCGTTGGCAGACACGTCGTCGTTGAATGAATAGAGGTGATCTTCCAATTGCGCACGGGGCACGATGCGGCCTGCCCGGTTAAGCAGGTGCTCTAGAACACAGAGTTCGCGACGTGCGATCATCATTGGGTGCCCATCAACGAAAACCTGGCGGGCGACCGGATCAAAGTCGAGATTGCCAAATACGAGCCTCAGGTCGGTCATCTGTGTCGCCCGGCGCAGAATGGCTCTCATTCTGGCAATAAGCTCATCGGTAGAGATGGGTTTGAGCAGAAAGTCGTCCGCACCACCGTTGAAGATCGCAATTCGCTTATCGAGATCGTTAAGGCTGCTCATAATGACGGCAGGAACTGAATGCCCGTGGGTCCTCAACTGCCTCAGCCAACCCAAGCCATCGCCATCTGGCAGAGCCAATTCCAGCAGGAGAATTTCATAGCTGGCGCAAGAAAATGCACTCGAAGCCAGTTCCAGAGTACCAACGACATCAACGACGAAGCCGCCATCCCCGAGCGCAAGTCGCATGGCGCGCGCAAGATCCGCATGATGATCCACGAGCAGCGTTCGCATTTCATCTCCTCTCGAAGAGGGACGGCCCATCGAACGCGTCACCGGCGGCCATCTGATCGGAGCACACGGCGCGCAACTCGTCGCAGCTCTCGGAACTGGTCCGAGTCGGAGGGACATGCAAGTCGCTCGGTGGCAATAGGCGCGGGTGAGGACCAACTGACGGGCTCAAATACGCCGGTCGGCGAACCCACGAGGCCAGCAACCCGCGTGCGATTTCTCGTTGCATCATCTCTCCTACGTGCAGCCCCTGCGCTCGCAAGGCAGCGTCGCGGCTCAGAGCCCGATTCCCACAGAGGGTAGGGTTAGCTTTCGAGAAACTGATTGAACAAATCGATTATTTGGATCGAATGCATCCACGGTATGGATGCAGCGCACCATCTTCAACGACTGCGGCGTCCTGATGCACTGTTGTGTCTGTCGTGCTCTGCTTTTTTCGCTGTCCTTCAAGGCTGGCGAGCCTGGTGGAACCTGCGCGTCATTGGCTTGGTAGCTTGAATGCTCAACAACGGAGCGCCCTGCGCAAAGCCGCTCTCATTTCCAAAAAGCCTTGCAATCTGGTTGGAGCACTTCGCGCTCGACACCAAAATAGGCGAGGAAAACTGACGTCTGACAGGGATGTACATGCAACAGCCGATTTGCGGCACCAGCAAACGACCGCGTTCAGGCTGAAGATCGACGACCAACGGCTCCTCGATTTCCGCACTTTTACAAGCTCTTCCTGTGCGGGCGGATGCCGGCAAACAGCAGCACAGGGTCAGCGAAACCGGGAGCGGGCCTGCTTGATCGCCATGATCACATTGCCGCTGTCGCGCGTGCGGAGCGGAATGCAATCGGTCCAGCCGGCGGCAATCCGGTCAGCACCATCGTCTGCACGAAGCTCCCTGACGAAGACGTGCCCGAATGCGCTCAACAAAGCCGGGCGGCGGATCTTTCCAATCGCCGAAGGTGCGGGCTGGCACCGAGCGGCGAACTGCGAACTCATTCCTGCCCGGCGGCGCTGGCCGCCGCGAGCGTCGATGCGGACCCAGCCGCTCCGAATCCTCCCACAACACGATGAGCGCGTCGCGGACATCGCTGCCGTAACAGCGGCTGCGGCTCTTGCCCGCAGACGGCCTCTGCTCACGACGGTTCATAAGACGGATCGCGCGCTTGCGAATAATAGCCGGTTACCGCCTCGAACTCATCCAGAATGCGCCGCTTGTCAACGCCGCAATAAAGCTCCACGATCGCCGCTTCACCGTGTCGCCATGCTGAGCCGCGCCATCCTTCCCCCGAACCGGAATGGCACGACCTGTCCATCCCCTTTGGAACAGGACACTATTGGTAACATTTTGCTTGAGGCAATGCGGCTCGTTGCCTTCCTTTTCGCTGACCGGAAGGGTACCGGAAGTCGTCTATCGCATCTTACCCGCTGAAAGCGGCAACACCTCGACCTCAATCGCAGATCATAGGAAATAGACGATCGCGTCGGGGCCTCAGCATCGGTTCACCGGGTTTCCGTCATCGACTGAAGCGAATTGCCCCATCGACCGTCACCGGGTGGGCCGCGATACGTCGCCGTATATGATTAGCGAGCGCACGTAGCGGAGCCATAGCTCTCCACCCAGCCATGTTCCCCTAGTTGGAAAATGTCCGGCGGACCAGAGGTGCTGTCGTCAGCTTTTCCTGAATAGCGGCCAAGGCAATCCCTACCAGTCCATCACCACCTTGCCGGAACTGCCGCTCTTCATCGCATCGAAACCGATCTGAAAATCGTCGATGCCGATGCGGTGGGTGATCAGGCCGGAGACATCCAGCGGG
>NZ_RZTF01000380.1:837-6218 GCF_004023175.1 Mesorhizobium sp. M7A.F.Ca.MR.362.00.0.0 | reverse complement strand
GGATGCGATCGGGCGCGATATCGATACGGCCAAGACCGCCGGCTTTGCGCCCGACATCGCCGCTGACGGCAGCTTTGCCGCTGGCCATGCCGACATAGCCTTCACGGTTGCCGGCGGCACGCTGCGGGCGCCACCGGTCAGCCTGGAAAATCCGGCGGCGACCTTGTCCGCCGACGTCACGGCGGATCTCAACGCGGCCACGGTGTCGGCCAAGGGTGCGATCACCTATCGGCCTGGCGACGAGGCACTGGTCGGCTCCGAGCCGGTCGTGAATTTCACCGCCGAGGGGCCGTTCGGCGCGGTCAAACGAGCATTCGACAGTGAGCCTCTGGCGCAGTTCCTGACGCAGCGCGCGCTGGAAAAGGAACAGCAGCGCGTCGAGGCGATGCAGGCCGCGCTGCTCGAAAAGCAGCGGCTGCGGCGCGAGGTCCGCTACTACGCGGCGCTGCAGGATGCTCGCGACAAGGCGGCCGAAGAACTGCGCAAGCAGCAGGAAGCGGCGCGGCTGAAAGCTGAGGCGGACGCCAAGGCAAAGGCGGAAGCGGATGCCCAGGCCAAGGCAGACGCAAAGGCCGAAGCGGACGCAAAGGCGGCTGCCGAAAAGCAGATCGCCGACGAAGCGGCCAAGGCACAGGCCGAGCAGGATCGGCAGAAGGCGGAAGAGGCGGTGCGCATCGCGGCGCAGGAAAAGGCAAGGCTGGAGGCCGAACGCAAGGCCGCGCAGCAGCCTCCGAAGGTGGAGCGTGCCCCGCTGCCGCAGGCCAACGACAATCCGCCGCCGGCCAAGCCGAAGTCCAATCCGTTCACGATCGACAATCTGCTGAAGTCGCTGCCGTAGGCTGAGCTTTCTGGGCGATACGACTACCCTCCATCGCGATCGAGCAGACGCCGCAGCATCGGTTCGATACGCGACAGTTCGTCGAGATGCACCGCCGACAGTTCGGCCAGGCAATCGTCGGCGCGCTCGGTCAGCTGCAGCAGCACGCGGCGGTGGTCGTCCTTGTCCTGATCCCGTGTGACCAGCCCAGCTTCGCCGAGGCGGTTGACCAGTTCGACGGCGCTGTGGTGGCGGATGCGCAGGCGCTCGGCGAGGTCGCCAACCGTCACCGGGCCGCCGCCGGGGAATCCCTTGATCGCCAGCAGCGCCTGATGCTGGCGCGGGGGTCAGGCCGGCGTCTTCCGCCTGGACCTGGCTGAATTCGAGGAAGCGGCGGATCAGATAGCGAAACTCCGACAGCCGCTGGTAATCGGCCTGGCTGATGGCGGGGCGTGGTTTTTGTGGCTGCGACATATCAGACATGTGTTCGTTTTCCGGCGAAAGCTCAAACGGATTTCGGGCGAAACCGACTTGAATATTTATATCGTGTTACGATACATAGCCGCCGACAAGCCCGGCTGGCCGCTTCGACCGTGCCGCATATCCACATTCGGCCCGCCGCCAGGAAGCAAAGCCCGCCATGAAGACCCCTCACTCGAACCCGGAGCATCTGCGTGATTTCACCACGGACGCCAGGGTGCTGCTCGTCGCGGCCATTGCCGTGGTGGTGGCGACAGCCGGACTGGTTGCCGGCATCGCGCTTTTGAAGCTGATCCGGCTGGCCACCAACATCGCCTATTTCGGCCAGTTCTCGCTTGCCGACCTGAAGCTTGAGGACACACCGCTTGGGCTTGCCGCCGTCATCGTCCCGGTGATTGGTGCGCTGATCATCGGCCTGATGGCGCGCTTCGGCAGCGAGAAGATCCGCGGCCATGGCATTCCCGAGGCCATCGAGGCGATCCTGCTCGGGCGTTCCAGACTCGACGCCAAGGTGGCGATCCTGAAGCCGCTGTCGTCGGCGATCTCGATCGGCTCCGGCGGACCGTTCGGCGCCGAAGGGCCGATCATTATGACAGGCGGTGCGATAGGCTCGCTGATCGCGCAGATGCTGCCGGTCAGCGACAACGAGCGCAAGACGCTGTTGGTGGCTGGTGCGGCAGCAGGCATGACCACCGTGTTCGGAACCCCGATCGCCGCCATCATGCTTGCCGTCGAACTGCTGCTTTTCGAATGGACCCCGCGCAGCTTCATCCCGGTGGCGGTGGCAGCTGTTATCGCCGAGGTCGAGCGCACCATGCTGCATCTGCCTGGACCGATCTTTCCGTTTCAGGGCGGCATGGAGGTGTCCTTTGCCGGCCTTGCCGGCTGGGTGGCGATCGGCGTTTGTGCAGGACTTTTGTCGGGGCTGCTGACGCAGATGGTCTATGCCTGCGAGGACGGTTTTCAGAAACTGCCGATCCACTGGATGTGGTGGCCGATGCTTGGAGGCCTGGTGGTCGGCATCGGTGGGCTGATCGAGCCGCACGCGCTCGGCGTCGGCTATGACAACATCACCGACATGCTGGATGGCCGCACCGTCGCGACAGCGGCCCTTCTGCTGCTGGTGGTCAAGGCGATCATCTGGTCGGTAGCGCTCGGCTCGGGAACGTCGGGAGGTGTGCTGGCGCCGCTGTTGATCATGGGTGGGGCTATGGGCGCTGTGCTCGCCGGCGTTCTGCCTGCCGCGGATCCCGGTTTCTGGGCGCTGCTGGCGATGGCCGCCACGATGGGCGGCACGATGCGTGCGCCGCTGACCGCCACGTTCTTCGCCGTCGAACTGACCGGCAACACACATATGCTGGTGCCGCTGATTGCTGCCTGCGCCGCGGCGCACGCCGTCACCGTGCTTCTGATGAAGCGGTCGATCCTGACCGAAAAGATCGCCAGAAGGGGACATCATCTGGTTCGCGAATACCGCGTCGACCCTTTCGCCCTGACCAGGGTGCGCGAGGTGATGACCCCACAGGTCGAAAGCGTGCCGGCGACGATGACGCTGCATGGCGCTGCGGCATTCCTGACAGCGCCGGAAACACGGCATCCGAGTTTCCCGGTGGTCGATGAGCACGGCCATGTGCTGGGCCTCATCGATCCGCCGGCGATATTGCGCTGGAGACGCGCCGGCACGCACCGCACCACCACGCTTGGCGAACTGCTGGCCGGCAGCAAGGTGACGCTGGCCTATCCGGACGAATATCTCGAAGGCCTCTCCGACAAGCTGCTGACGGCCAACGTCTCTCATCTGCCCGTCGTCACTCGCGAAGGCTCCTTGCTGGTCGGCTATGTCGGCTGGAAGGATTTGATGCGCGTGCGGTCCAGGAAACAGGCCGAGGAGCGCGAACGTTCGACCTTGCTTGGCTTCGGCACCAGACGCAGGAAGAAGGAAGCGGCGGTCGAGGGCCTCTAGAAATCCGTTCCGCGCTTCGCCCACTCCAGGACATGGAGCCTCAACGCAGAGGACAGGTTGGTGTCGCGGGGCCTTGTCTCGTCGACTTCGGCGACAAGCGCGGCGAGCGTCAGCTTTCTGGTCGCCGCGATCGCGACGAGGTCGTCATAGAAGGGTTTTTCGAGCGAGTAGCTGGTGCGGTGGCCGCGAATGGTCACCGAACGCTTTTCGACCGGGCTCATAGGTGGTCAGGGTCGCCGGGCTTTTCACGACGATGCCCGGCAACGAATTTTTCACTCTTGTCGGCGGCGATGCGGTCGCGTTCTTTTTCGGCCTTGGAGCGGCCGTGCAGCGCGCGATTCTGTTCGGCGGCGCGCAGCTTTTCGTCCCGCGCCTTTTGCTTGCGGGCCTGGCGGAGATTGACGATTTCGGCCACGGCGTAAGTCGCCGGCCTATTTCTTGCGGAAGGCGTCGAGCGAGACCACTTCGGCGCCCTTGGTGGCGGCGTCCGCGGCCGCGGGCTTCTTCTCCGCCTCGGCGGCGGCCTTCTTCTCGGCCTTCGGCTTTTTCTCGGAGACGATGGTCAGCGGCTCCGGAGTTGGCGCAGCCGGTTCCTCGGCTGCCGCGCCATCCGTCTTGACGTCGAATTCGAGCTCGAAATTGACCGAGGGATCATAGAAGCCGCGCACGGCCGAGAACGGGATTTCGAGTTTTTCCGGAACATCGGAGAAGGACAGGCCAACCTCGAAGCCGGTATCGGTCACCTTCAGGTCCCAATACTGGAACTGGATGACGATGGTCATCTGCTCGGGATAGCGCTCGCGCAGCCGCGAAGACACGCGTACGCCCGGCGCGCCGGTCAGGAAGGTGATGAAGAAGTGGTGGTTGCCGGGGAGGCCGGTGCGCGCGACCTCGGCCAGGACCTTGCGCATGACGCCGCGCAACGCCTCCTGGGCCAGAATGTCGTAGCGGATGTGGTCGTCGGCCATGTGGCGGTCGGGTTCCGTTGAATCGTCCGCATAGCTGTAATCAAGCTTGAGGGCGGCGTAAACCGCATATAGATCACCCTCGCGCGGAAGCGAAGACTATTGCCAGCGATTTGATCGCTCAGGCGCTGGTGAGCGCGCTTTGCTTTTCGGACGATGCCGCGGACCGGCGCTTGCCGAAGGCGCGCAGGAAGGTGCGCACGCCATTGGTCGCGGATTGCAGCACCTCGTCCTCGCGCGGCGAGCCGCCAAGCATGAAGGTGGTCTGCAGTTCGGCATTGACGAGGCCAAGGAACTGGCGTGCCGCCACGTCGGGATCCTCGATCGTGAGATAGCCGCCATAGGCGAGGCGGGCGAAGCGGGCGGCGATTGCTGGCCATGTCCTGCCCGGACCCTGTTCGCGCCATTCGGCAAACAGTTCGGGATAGCGCTCGCCTTCGGTCTGGATCAGCTTGCGCAGGAATTTTCCGTCGCGGTTGCAGATGCAGTTCTGGTTCAGGCGCACGGCAAAGCCGATCAGGTCGGCTTCGAGATCCCCCGGCTGGTCGGGGAAGGTGGCAATGGTGGCGAAGATGCCGGCATTGCAGCGTTCGGTGAGGTCGCGGACCACAGCGACGAACAGTCTCTCCTTGTCGCCATGATGGTTGTAGATGGTCTGACGCGAGACGCCGGCTTCGGCGGCGATCAGGTCGATGTTGGCGCCGGCGAAACCTTCGCGGCAAAACACGGTGGCGGCGGAGTCGACGATCGAGAGGCGCTTGGCCTCATGGCCGCGTGGCGGGAAAATGTCAGGAGAAACGTGCAGCTTCATAAAAAACTATATAGGGGTGATTGACGATTTAGACAAGAGTGTCTAAATTTGTGGACACAAGATAAAGAGATTTCGCGTGAGAGAGACGAATAGGATTCGCTCTTGAGGTGTCGGAATCTCACGGGATGGAACGTCCTAGGTTAGACGTCGCCTGGCGGCGGCAACCAGATTTGAAAGAAGCCTATATCATGAGTCCCAAATTCCTCCGCATCGCGGTCGTGCTCGGCTTGTTGTCCGCCATCGGCCCGTTCGCCATCGACATGTATCTGCCCGCGCTGCCGTCGATCGGCGCGGATCTGCATGCCAGCACCGCTGCCGTGCAGATGAGCCTGTTGATCTTCTTCC
>NZ_RZTF01000380.1:0-827 GCF_004023175.1 Mesorhizobium sp. M7A.F.Ca.MR.362.00.0.0 | reverse complement strand
TCTTCCTGTCGATGGGTTTTGGCCAGATCGTCGTCGGGCCGATCTCCGACATGGTCGGCCGCAAGCTGCCGCTTTATGGCGGCCTTGCGCTGTTCATGGTTGGCGGCATCGGTTCGGCAATGGCGCCGACCATCGAATGGCTGATCGCTTTCCGTTTCCTGCAAGGGCTTGGCGCCAGCGCCGGCATGGCCGTTCCGCGCGCCATCGTGCGCGACCTGCATACCGGCAATGAGGCCGCCAAGCTGATGTCGTTGCTGATGCTGGTGTTTTCGGTGTCGCCGATCCTGGCGCCGCTGACCGGCAGCGTGATCATCGAGAGTTTCGGCTGGCGCGCCGTGTTCTGGACCGTGACGGGCGCGGCCGCCCTTGCCACGGTGCTGCTCGCAACCTCGCTCAAGGAGACGCGGCCGGCTGAAGAACGCGTCGGTTCCTCCTTCGGAACCGCGCTTGCCGGCTATCGCTTCCTGATGGGCGACCGCAATTTCCTTGGCCTGGTGGCGATCGCCGGCTTCGGCATTGCGAGCTTCTTCGTCTATCTGTCGAGCTCGTCCTTCATTCTGATCGACCATTACGGGCTGTCGCCTTCGGTCTACAGCGTGTTCTTCTCGATCAATGCGGTGGCTTTCATCGGCATGTCGCAGCTGACCGGGCTGCTGGCCGAGCGTTTTGGGCTGCGCCGCGTGGTGCGTGTCGCGGTGACCGGCTATGCCTCGACGATGGTGGTGCTGTTGGCGATCATGGCGACGGGCGTCGACCGGCTCGACGTGATGGCGGCCCTGCTGTTCGTCGGCTACGGCTTTCTCGGCCTGGTCATCCCGACCACCTCG
>NZ_RZTF01000379.1:0-6228 GCF_004023175.1 Mesorhizobium sp. M7A.F.Ca.MR.362.00.0.0 | reverse complement strand
CCCTAGGATCCATGCCGTGACGCCGGCCGAAAGGCGAAAACGGTTGAGAAAACAGGCCAAGCAGGGCGAGGCACAGGGAGCCTTGTTCCGCACCGTTGTGGAGCACAGAGGTAACGGCATGGATCCTAGGGTCTGCGCCGCGTCGCTTCGCTCCTTGCTTCGCCCTAGGATGACGAAGAATGGGTACGGCCGCTCTTTGCCGTTGGGCAAAGGGGAGCGCACCTAATGGACACCTTCCGCGACAAACTCATCCCCGTCACCTCGATCCTCGCTGGGGTGGTCGTGCTCTGGTATGTCTTCGCTGTCATCCTCAACGCGCCGTTCCAGCGCGATCTCGACCGTCGCGCCGGTGAGACCTCCACGTTCAGCGAACTCATCGGCAAGACGCTGTCGCAGCCGAAGCCGACATTGCCGGCGCCGCATCAGGTGGCGGTGAATTTCTTCGAGAACACCTTCCTGCGGCCTATCACCTCGAACCGCAGCCTGGTCTACAATGCCTGGGTGACGCTGTCGTCGACGCTGCTCGGCTTTGCCTTCGGCACCGCGCTCGGCATCATTATTGCGGTCGGCATTGTCCATGTGGCGACGCTCGACCGCAGCCTGATGCCGTGGATCATCGCCTCGCAGACCATTCCCATCCTGGCGGTGGCGCCGATGATCATCGTCGTGCTGGGGGCGATCGGCATCAGCGGCCTGATCCCGAAGGCGATGATCTCGACCTATCTGTCATTCTTCCCGGTGACCGTCGGCATGGTGAAGGGGCTGCGCTCACCCGAGATCATGCATCTCGACCTGATGCACACCTACAATGCCAGTCGTGCGCAAACCTTCTGGAGATTGCGCGTGCCGGCCTCGGTGCCGTTCCTGTTCACCTCGATGAAGGTGGCGGTGGCGGCAAGCCTGGTCGGCGCCATCGTCGGCGAACTGCCGACCGGTGCGGTCGCCGGCATCGGCGCCAAGCTGCTCGCCGGCGCCTATTACAGCCAGTCCATCGACATCTGGTCGGCGTTGGTTGCTGGGTCTGTGGTGGCAGCACTTCTCGTCATGGTTGTCGGCATTGCCGGGCGCCTCGTCGACCGCGCCATGGGCGGGAGGCCGGCATGAACTGGCTGAAACCCTCCTGGCAGGCGGTGTCGGCGATCGTGCTGTGCCTGATCGCGGTCGCGCTCGGCCCGATCGCCGCGCCGAAAGTCGATGCGCTGGCGCAGCCTGCAGGGACGTTGATATATCCCTATGTGGCGACGACTTGGCTGATCTTCGGCGTGCTGCTTCTCGCCGCTTTGATCTCGATGACCAGAATACCGTCCGTCGTCGAAGCGGTTGTGCTTTTCATCGGCGCGCATCTGGCCGCCTGGCTGCTGATTGGCGGCATCACCGGTTTCGAGGGCCTGGCACGGGCGCCCTATTTCCTGCTGCTCACGGGTGCCTGGCTGCTTGGCTGGCGCTGCGTCGCCGTCCTGTCGGGCCTTCGCCCGATGGCAAGCTGGGCGCGGACCGCGTTGCGCCTGATCATCCCGGCCATCTTCGGCGCCTGGATACTGATCATCTGGGAAGCGGTGACGCGCGGGGCCGGCATTCCCTTCATCCTGTTGCCGCCGCCAAGCGCAATCGGCGCGCGCATCGCCGGTTCGCTGCCGGTGCTCGGCGCGGATGTCCGGCAGACCATCTTCAAGGCGGTGATCTTCGGCTATGTGGTGGGCAGCGGCGCCGGCTTCATCACCGCAATCCTCGCCGACCGTGTGCCGTTCCTGCGGCGCGGGCTCTTGCCTATCGGCAACATGGTCTCGGCGCTGCCGATCATCGGCGTCGCCCCGATCATGGTGATGTGGTTCGGCTTCGACTGGCAGTCCAAGGCGGCTGTTGTCATCATCATGACTTTCTTCCCGATGCTGGTGAACACGGTCGCCGGTCTGGCCGCCTCCGGCCATATGGAGCGCGACCTGATGCGCACCTATGCGTCGGGCTACTGGCCGACGCTGCTGAAGCTCAGGCTGCCGGCCGCCGCTCCCTTCATCTTCAACGCGCTGAAGATCAACTCGACGCTGGCGCTGATCGGGGCCATCGTCGCCGAGTTCTTCGGCACGCCCGTCGTCGGCATGGGCTTCCGCATCTCGACCGAGGTCGGGCGGATGAACATCGACATGGTCTGGGCCGAAATCGCAGTTGCAGCACTTGCGGGTTCGGTCTTTTATGGCGTGGTCGCTCTTGTCGAAAGAGCCGTCACGTTTTGGCATCCCTCTGTCCGTGGTGGATAGGGGCGGTGGGTTTAGTGCACTAACTTCAGAGGGTAAAAAAATGAAAAGACTGATTATTCCCGTTCTGGCCGGCGCGATGTCGCTCGCCGCTTTCCAGGCAATGGCCGCCGACAAGGTGACGTTGCAGCTGAAATGGGTCACGCAGGCCCAGTTTGCCGGCTACTATGTCGCCAAGGCCAAGGGTTTCTATGAGGCCGAAGGTCTCGACGTCGACATCAAGCCGGGCGGTCCCGATATCGCGCCCGAGCAGGTGATCGCCGGCGGCGGCGCCGATGTCATCGTCGACTGGATGGGCGGTGCGCTGGCCGCCCGCGAAAAGGGTGTGCCGCTGGTCAACATCGCCCAGCCGTTCAAGAAGGCAGGCATGGAGCTGGTCTGCCCGAAGGACGGCCCGATCAAGACCGAAGCCGACTTCAAGGGTCACACACTAGGCGTCTGGTTCTTCGGCAACGAGTATCCGTTCTACGCCTGGATGAACAAGCTCGGCCTCAAGACAGACGGCGGCCCGGACGGCGTCACCGTCTTGAAGCAGAGCTTCGACGTGCAGCCCCTGATCCAGAAGCAGGCGGATTGTATCTCGGTCATGACCTACAACGAGTACTGGCAGTTGATCGACGCCGGCTACAAGCCCGAACAGCTGACCGTGTTCAACTACTCGGCCATGGGCAACGACCTGCTTGAGGACGGGCTCTATGCGTCCGAAGACAAGCTCAAGGACCCGGCCTTCGAAGATAAGATGGTGCGTTTCGTGCGCGCCTCGATGAAGGGCTGGAAATACGCCATTGACAACAATGACGAAGCCGCTGGCATCGTCATGGACGGCGGTGGCCAGGACGAGAACCACCAGAAGCGCATGATGAGCGAAGTCGCCAAGCTGATCGACAATGCCGACGGCAAGCTCGACCCGGCGACCTACGAGCGCACCGCCAAGGCGCTGCTCGACCAGAAGATCATCACCAAGGAGCCGACTGGCGCCTACACCACCGCCATCACCGACAAGGCGGTCAAGTAAGCCTACTGCGCATGATCTCGAGACGCGGCGCCTCCGGCAGAAATGTCAGAGGCGCCGTTCCTTTATGGTGTTCATGACGAAGCTGGTCTCGATCGAGGCGACGCATTTCAGCCGCGCGATCTTTTCCTTGATGAAGCGCTCGTATTGTTCGAGGCTTCCCGTCACTACTTTCAGCACATAGTCGCGCGAACCGGTGACGAGGTGGCATTCCAGCACCTCGTCCCAGCCGCGGATCGCGTCCTCGAACATGACGATCTCGTCCTCGTTCTGGCGGCTGAGCCGGATGGTGGCGATGGCGACCATGCTCCAGCCGAAGGCTGAGGGATCGACCAGGGTGGTGTAGCCTCTGATGACGCCGGTCTCCTCCAACCGCCGCACCCGTCTCAGGCAGGGCGACGGCGACAGGCCGATCCGCTCGGCAAGCTCATTGTTGGTGATGCGGGCGTCGGCCTGCAGTTCGCGCAGAATCCTGCGGTCGAAATCATCGGCTATCTTCTGCTGCACTTTCCGTCTCTCCGGGCAATTTGTTGCGGGAATGCGGCCATGAGAGCCCAAAAATAGCAAGGACTGGCGGAACGGGATCGCATAAATTGCCGTTCACTATGTCACTCGAACAGGCAGGAAAGCTCATGACCGCGCCACGCCCGTCGAAAACCCATATCGGCAACCACAAGCTCCACCCGGAGACGCTGATGCTGAGCTATGGCTTCGATCCGCAACTTTCGGAGGGCGCGGTCAAGCCGCCGGTGTTCCTGACCTCGACCTTCGTGTTCAAGTCGGCGGAAGAAGGACGCGACTTCTTCGACTACACCTCCGGCCGCAAGGAGCCGCCGAGCGGCACGGCGTCGGGCCTGGTCTATTCGCGCTTCAACCATCCCAACAGCGAGATCGTCGAGGACCGGCTGGCGATCTATGAGGGGGCGGATGCCTGCATCCTGTTTTCATCCGGCATGTCGGCGATCGCCACCACGCTGCTCGCCTATATCAGGCCGGGCGACGTCATCCTTCATTCGCAGCCGCTTTACGGCGGCACGGAGACGCTTCTGACGCGCACGCTCTCCGGCTTCGGTATCGGCGCGGTCGGTTTCGCGGACGGCGTCGACGAGACGGCGGTGCGCTCCGCCGCCGATGCGGCCGTCGCGAAGGGCCGCGTGTCGGTCATCCTGATCGAAACGCCGTCAAACCCGACCAACAGCCTGGTCGACATCGCGCTGATGCGCAAGATCGCCGACGAGATCGGCGCGAGCCAAGGGTCGACGCCGATCGTCGTGTGCGACAACACGCTGCTCGGCCCGGTGTTCCAGCGGCCCATCGAACATGGCGCCGACGTGTCCGTCTATTCGCTGACCAAATATGTCGGCGGCCATTCCGATCTCATCGCGGGCGCCGCCATGGGCAGCAAGGCGGTCACCAAGCCGATCAAGGCGCTGCGCGGCGCGATCGGCACGCAGCTCGACCCGCATTCCTGCTGGATGCTTGGCCGCTCGCTGGAGACGCTGTCGATCCGCATGGAGCGGGCCAACGACAATGCGCGCCTGGTCGCCGAATTCCTGCGCGACCATGCCAAGGTCGAGAAGGTGCATTACCTTCCGTTCCTGGGCGAGGAAACGCCGGCTGGCCGCACCTACAGGGCGCAATGCACTGGTGCCGGCTCGACCTTCTCCTTCGATATCAAGGGCGGCGAGAAGGCGGCTTTCGCCTTTCTCAACAACCTGCAGATATTCAAGCTGGCGGTGAGCCTGGGCGGAACGGAATCCTTGGCCAGCCACCCCGCGGCCATGACCCATTCGGGCATACCCTTCGAGGTGCGCGAGCGCATCGGCGTGCTGGAGACCACGGTCAGGCTGTCGATCGGCGTGGAGCACCCGGACGATCTGATCGCCGACCTGACCCAGGCGCTGGCAGCCGTCTGACGCCGCCGGTATCGCGCGGTCCATTAGTCTGCACGTAAGTGTTACTCGCGCGCAGCCATTCGCTCTTATAAGCCTTGTGCCGATACATCCGCGCGCCGGGGAGCCGTGGCTGGATGTCATCAGCAAACGGAGATTCTCATGCGTATCCAATTCTTGGCGCCGATGCTTTCGGCACTGGCCATCTCGGTGTCCTTCCTTACGGCGGCGCCGGCCCTGGCCGAGACGGTGAAGCTGAAAGCGACGCTCGACGGCGCCCAGCAGAACCCGCCGGTGACCACGAAAGGCAAGGGCACCGCAGCTCTTACCTTCGACACGGCCACGAAGAAACTCAGCTGGAACGTCAAATATTCCGGCCTCAGCGGGCCGGCGACCGCCGGGCATATTCACGGCCCAGCCGCGATGGGTGAAAACGCCGGGGTAGCGATCCCGTTCAAGGGCAAGCTCAAGAGCCCGATCAAAGGGTCGGCCGTGCTGACCGACGCGCAGGCCGCCGACCTGATGGGCGGCAAGGACTATGTCAACGTGCACACGGCAGCCAACAAGGACGGCGAAATCCGCGGACAGATCGAGACCGCCAAGTAGCGCAAGCCGCATGACAAAAAGGGGCGGGCGACCGCCTCTTTTTTTGTTTGGACTACGCCTTGTCGCGTATCTGCGTCATCGTCTTGGTCGGCGTGATCGCTTCGGGGTCGAGGCGGATTTCCACGATCGCCGGCTTGCCGCTGGCGCGGGCACGTTCGAAGGCGGGAGCGAAATCGGCGGTCTTGTCGACCGTTTCGCCATGGCCGCCATAGGCGCGGGCGAGGGCCGCGAAATCGGGGTTCTTAAGATCGGTGGCGACGACGCGGCCGGGATATTCGCGCTCCTGATGCATGCGGATGGTGCCGTAGATGCCATTGTTGACGACGACCACAATGATAGGCAGGTCATACTGCACGGCGGTGGCGAATTCCTGCCCGTTCATCAGGAAGCAGCCGTCGCCGGCGAAGGCGACCACGGTGCGCTCCGGGAACAGCTCCTTGGCGGCGACGGCCGCAGGCGTGCCATA
>NZ_RZTF01000378.1:0-6234 GCF_004023175.1 Mesorhizobium sp. M7A.F.Ca.MR.362.00.0.0 | reverse complement strand
CCTTTTGATTCTTTATCGATCAACAAAGAATTAGAATTTGCATTCCGGAGTCAAGCGGATTATTTGTCGATCGACAAAAAAATGGAGATGGCGATGGCGGGAAGACCGAGGGAGTTCGATCGCGACAAGGCACTGGAGAAGGCGCGAGACGCCTTCTGGACACGCGGATACGAAGGCACATCGATGGCCGATCTGGTTTCGGCCCTGGGCATCGCCTCGGCGCGCATCTACGCGGCCTTTGGCTCGAAGGAGGATCTGTTTCGGGAAGCGGTCGGGCTCTACGAGGCCAATGAGGGCGGTTTCGCCACTCGTGCCTTCGCTGGCGAGACGACCGCGCGGCGGGCCATCGAGCGGATGCTGCGCGAAGCCGTCGAAACCTATACGCAGCCAGGGCGGCCGCAGGGCTGCATGGTGGTGTCGGCCGCCACCAATTGCGCGATCGAGAATGATCGCGTGCAGGAGTGGCTGGCGGAGCACCGCCGGACACGCACCCTATCGATTGTGGAGCGGCTGAACGAGGCCGTTCGGGACGGGGAACTGAGGCCGGATACGGACGCCGGGGCGCTCGGCGACTACTATGCCACGCTCATGCATGGTCTTTCCGTACAGGCGCGTGACGGCGTGCCGAAGAAGCGCCTGCATGATCTCATCACCGTCGCCATGCAGGCGCTGGACGCAAGGCTGGCGGGCGTCCCCGAATTTCAGCATCATTTCGCCAAGCAGCCGTGAATCCCGATCCCGCCGTCTCGACAAGCTGCCCTGCCGCAAATTATCTATAAACATGGCAAAGGGCACAGACGACACCATCGCGGTGCGCATCAGCAAGGTGCTGGCGGACCGCATCATCTCCGGCGCGATCGAGCCGGGGGCCAGGCTTCGGCAGGATCATATCGCCGAGGAATTCCAAACCAGCCATGTTCCCGTGCGCGAGGCCTTCCGCCGCCTCGAGGCGCAAGGGCTGGCCATCGGCGAGCCACGTCGTGGCGTGCGTGTGGCGTCTTTTGATCTGGGCGAGGTCAAGGAAGTCGCCGAAATGCGGGCAGCACTCGAAGTGCTGGCGCTGCGCCACGCCGCGCCGCACCTGACATCGGCCATTCTCGATCTCGCCGAGGAGGCGACCAAGGCCGGCGACAAGTCCCGCGATGTCAGGTCGTGGGAAGAGGCCAACCGCGCCTTCCACCGCTTGATCCTGTCGCCATGCGGCATGCCGCGCCTGCTCGCGACCATCGACGATCTGCACGCGGCAAGCGCCCGTTTCCTGTTCGCGGCATGGCGGTCGGAGTGGGAGACGCGCACCGATCAGGACCATCGCGCGATCCTCTCCGCCTTGCGGCAGGGAAACACCGAATCCGCGGCCGTCACACTGGGGCGGCACGTCCAATGGATTGGCCGCAAGCCGGTCAGGACGGCCTCCGGGACGACGCGCGAAGCTTTTGCCATCGTAGGTTAGTCGGCCTCCGCCAAAGCCAGGGCTTGCAATCTCCAGGGAAGTGTGGATTCGATAATAGATCGGAAAGAGAAATTATCTATAATTTTCAATCGATCAAAGGAATCCCAATGACAGACGTCGCATTCTCCCCCGGCAAGCCGTCGTTCAGTCCGCTCCGGCTCCAGGATCGTTCTCTTGCCTGGCAGGTTGGAGCCGTCGTGCTTGGCACCCTGTTCCTGGCGCTGGCGTCCTATATCGAGGTGCCGATGGTGCCGGTCCCGGTAAACATGCAGACCTTTGCCGTGACCCTGATCGGCGCGCTCTATGGCTGGCGGCTTGGCGCGCTCACCATCGTCGCCTGGCTGGTCGAGGGTGCGGTCGGCTTTCCGGTTCTGTCCGGAGGGGCAGCGGGTGCCGCGCATTTCGTCGGGCCGACGGGTGGCTATCTCTTCGCCTTCCCGCTTGTCGGCGCCTTGGTCGGCTGGCTGGCAGAACGCGGCTGGAACGGCAAAAGGGTGATGCTTGCCTTTGTCGCCATGCTGCTTGGCAACCTTGCCTGCCTTGTGCTGGGCACAGCATGGCTTGCCGTCATGATTGGAGCCGAACAGGCCGTTACCTTCGGCTTCCTGCCGTTCATCGTCGGCGGCTTGCTCAAGTCAGCGCTGGGTGCCGCGACCCTCATGGCCCTTCCCGGCGGCAAGGCCAAGCCGGCCAATCCGTGACGATCAAGCTGCGCGCCCATCATCTCCTTTGCCTGCTCACCTATGTGGGCAAGGGATACAGCCCCGCCTTCACCGCCAATTATGATCGCGTCGCGGAGCGCCTGAGCCGGGGCGAGGACATCCTCCTCGTTTCCGGCCCCGACGATGTCTGCGCTCCATTGCTCGACGAGCCGGAACCTCACTGCCTCAACGAGAGCGTCGTCGAGCGGGACCGGCTCGCCGGGCTGGATGTAGAGGAATTACTGGCGCGGCCAATCCGGATCGGCACCCACCTCGATCTCGACACGGGGACCTTGGCCCGGATGCGGCAGGCGTTTTCGGCTGGCCTTGTACGCAAGGCCTGCGGCGGCTGCGAATGGAACGAACTGTGCAGCACGATAGCGGCCGGTGGATATAGCGACACGCTGGTGCAGCGGTCCGCCGCGCCAGCCGAGGGTTGATATTGGCCCCGAGCCTTAGCGGTCGAAGCCGAGCTCAAGGGTCGAATCTGCGATATCTTCGGCGCCGCGCAGGGCCAACACCGAAATTCAAGACCGGAAAACTGGTGCCTGTCGCCATGATTTGTTAATCGGGTGCCCGGATTGTGAATTCGAGGCGGATTGAAGCGCGACCCCAAAAAGGCCATGCTTTGCCTGGAAAGATCGAGTCTACGCCGATCCCGCTGATGCGGAGATGGCGCCTGGCTGAAAGGGATATGATGCGGCAAGGACGTGCGCGCTGGCTGACAAGGCTGGCAATTGTGACCGGCATGGCGATCTCGGCTTTGCCGGCCTATGCCAAGCAAACCACCGAACCGGTCAAGATCACGTCGTTTTCGGGCGCTTATCTGGCGGCCCGGATCGCCGAAGGCGACAACGACCTCGACAGCGCCATCGCCTACTACAAGCAAGCATTGGCCTTCGACCCGAGCGACACCGGTCTGCAGCAGAGCCTGATGCTGTCGCTGATCGCGCAAGGGCGCTTCGACGAATCCCTGGTCTATGCCGACAAGCTCAAGGAAGTGCCTGACGTCGAGCGTTTCTCGCGCTTGGCGCTCGCCGTCGATTCTTTCCACAAGAAGGATTTCACCAAGGCGCAGTACTGGCTCAAGCTGTCGCTGGAATCCGATCTCGACCGGTTGATCTCCGGGGTTATGTCCGGCTGGGCGCAGCAAGGCGCCGGCGAGCCTGCCGATGCGATGGCGTCCATCGACAAGCTGCAGGGGCCGGATTGGTTCGGCCTGTTCAAGTCGTTCCACCGGGCCCTGATCGCTGATGCATCCGGCATGCCCGACAAGGCCGAGGCGATCTATGCCGCGACCATGCAGGATACCGCCGCCGGCGGTGCTGCTCCCGAAACCTGGATGCGCAACGCCCAGGCCTACGCCTCGTTCCTGGTCCGCAAGGGCGACAAGACCAAGGCGCTGTCGGTGCTCGACCAGGCCGAGGCGTTTTCGCCGGGCAAGCTGGAAATCGTCGCCTTGCGCGACCGAATTGCAAAAGGCGACAAGATTGCGCCGCTGGTTGCCGGCCCATCCGATGGCGCCTCCGAAATCCTGCTCGACCTCGCCACCGCGCTCAACCGTGGCGGCGGCGAGCCCTTCGTCCGCCTCTATCTGCAATATGCGCTTGCTTTGAAGCCTGACAGCGACGCTGCCCTGGTGCAACTCGCCGCCGTGTCCGAGCAATTGAAGGACGGCGAAGGTGCCATCGCGCTCTATCGCCGGATTCCCGCCGCTTCGCCGCTGAAGGAGCTTTCGGACCTGCAACTCGGCCTCAATCTTGCCGATCTGGACCGTCACGAAGAGGCGATCACCCATCTGAAAGCCTTGGTCGACGCCCATCCCAATGACATGCGCGGCTATCTGGCGCTCGGCGGCGTCTACTCCTCGAAGGACGATTTCCGTTCGGCCGCCACTCTCTACGATAAGGCCGTCGAGGTGCTGAAGGCGCCGACCGCGGCCAACTGGAACATCTTCTACCAGCGCGGCATCGCTTATGAGCGTCTGAAGGAATGGCCCAAGGCCGAGCCGAACTTCCGCAAGGCGCTGGAACTGTTCCCCGACCAGCCGCAGGTGCTGAACTATCTCGGCTATTCCTGGGTCGACATGAACATGAACCTCAAGGAAGGCCTGGCGATGATTCAAAAGGCCGTCGACCTCAGGCCGAGCGACGGTTACATCGTCGATTCGCTGGGTTGGGCCTATTTCCGCCTCGGCAGGTTCGATGACGCGGTGCGCGAAATGGAACGCGCCGTGTCGCTGAAGCCGGAAGATCCGGTTCTCAACGATCACCTCGGCGATGCCTACTGGCGCGTCGGCCGCAAGCTGGAAGCCACCTTCCAGTGGAACCAGGCTCGCGACCTGAAGCCGGATCCCGATGTGCTGGCCAAATTGCAGCAGAAGCTGATGAAGGGCCTGCCGCCGATCGAGTCCAACACGGCGCAGGAAACTCCGAAGGTCAAGCCAGAGCCGGTGCCCGCCCCGAAGGGGTGACGTCAGCCATTTGAATTCAAGGCGAACGGGGCTCTTTTCGGAGTCCCGTTTTCGTTTGAACCGGATTCGGCTGGCTGCCTCAGAAGAGCTTGCGATAGACGACGAAGCCGGAGTGTTCGGCGACCTTGTCGTAAAGCTTCATCGCCGTGTGATTGGTCTCATGCGTCAGCCAGTATACCCGGCCTGAGCCGGCCGCCTGCGCGCGCTCGTAGACGCCCTCGATCAGCGCCCGTCCGATGCCTTTGCCACGCGAGGCCTGCGTGGTGAAAAGGTCCTGCAGATAGCAATTCGGCGCGATCGCCGTGGTGCTGCGATGGAAGAGATAGTGCACAAGGCCGAGAAGCTGTCCCTCGCCTTCGGCCACCAGCGCGTGGACCGGCTCATAGGCATCGAAGAAACGAGACCATGTCATCTGGGTGATCTCACCCGGCAGGGCCGTTTCGCCCGAGCGGCCATAAAATGCATTGTAGCGTCCCACAGCGGCAGCCATTGCTCGAAATCCTGTCGCGCGACAGGGCGGATGACGATCGGGCTGGGCATGGCTGAAACCTGTTGTCGTTGCTGCACAGGCGAACAGAGCGCAGGCCCCAGAGATGGGCAATGGGCCAGCCCCTGCAAAGCTTTCAACATCGTCCATAATGTCGGCGCGGCTGCATCGGCGTGCTTTGCTTGACGCTTTGCTGCCGGGTCTCTAGGACGTGCCGGCAAGCTAGCCTGTGCTGTCGAGGCCACCCGTGACAATTGAAATCCCCGCCCATATGCATCCCAGCCGCTCGTTCCAGGGGCTGATCCTGACCTTGCACAACTATTGGGCGGCCTATGGCTGCGTCATCCTGCAACCCTACGACATGGAAGTCGGCGCCGGTACCTTTCATCCGGCAACGACGCTGCGCGCGCTCGGCCCAAAACGCTGGAACGCTGCCTATGTCCAGCCTTCGCGTCGTCCCAAGGACGGGCGTTATGGCGAGAACCCGAACCGGTTGCAGCATTATTACCAGTACCAGGTGATCCTGAAGCCGAACCCGCCCAATTTACAGGAACTCTATCTCGGCTCGCTGGCGGCGATCGGCGTCGATCCGCTGCTGCACGACATCCGCTTCGTCGAGGACGATTGGGAAAGCCCGACGCTGGGCGCCTGGGGTCTCGGCTGGGAATGCTGGTGCGACGGCATGGAAGTCTCGCAGTTCACCTATTTCCAGCAGGTCTGCGGTATCGAATGCGCGCCGGTGGCCGGCGAACTGACCTACGGGCTGGAGCGACTGGCCATGTATGTGCAGGGCGTCGACAATGTCTACGACCTCAATTTCAACGGCCGCGAAGGCGCCGATAAGGTCACCTATGGCGATGTCTTCCTGCAGGCCGAGCAGGAATATTCGCGCCACAACTTCGAACACGCCAACACGGCGATGCTTCTGCGCCACTTCGAGGACGCCGAGGCCGAGTGCAAGGCGCTGCTCGACGCCGGCGCGCCGGCATTGAACGACAATCTGCCGATGCACCGCATGGTTTTCCCGGCCTACGACCAGTGCATCAAGGCCAGCCATGTCTTCAACCTAGGCCTTGGCGTCGACCACCGGTCCGAGCGGCGGCAGATCGACGACGATGTATTC
>NZ_RZTF01000377.1:0-6243 GCF_004023175.1 Mesorhizobium sp. M7A.F.Ca.MR.362.00.0.0 | reverse complement strand
GACGTGCGCCCTTCGGGAGGTGACGTTTCAAAAGCCCAGAACTTTTTTCAGCCGGCGCAACAGACCATCCGTCTCAGAAGAGGGTTTTTCCTGTGCGGGGCTGTCTCTTGTCTAGGCTGCGAACGGATGCTTGACCTTGTCGCGCTGGGCCGTTGCTTCGGCGGCGGTCGGGGTTCCTGCAACAGCGCGCTGGATAGCTTCCTTTGTCGCCTCGTAATTGTATTTCTGGATCTTGGCGTCGTCCGCCGCGTCCCAATGGATGAACACCCCGACGCAGATGAACACGTCGTCCGCTTCGTTGGCCGGAATGGTCCCGTCCGCAACGCTGTCCTGCACAGCCTTTGCCACGGCGTGCTGCGCTGGGCCGAACATCTGGACCGCCTGCTTGGCGCCCTTGATCGTGACCTTGTTGAACATCACGGTGTTGGGTTTGCATTGAAGATTGGGCGCGATCACCGCCAAAAGCGAAGTAAAGCCGTCCTTGTTGTTGGTAAGCGCGTTGCAGAATGCCGTTTCGACCGCGCTCCCCCCCGGGCCGATGAGCAGGTCGACATGCGCGACTTCGTTGCCGTCTCCCACCAGCGATTCACCGACCATAACCTTTGATATTTTTGCCATGCCAATTTCCTCCAAGACACAATTATGATGTCCACGGACGCTGCAACCGAGCAGGCGCTCGATGGACAGCTATCCTTGTTGGCAGCGTCCGGATTTGCCCGGACCGGTTGGCTAGATAGCCGCGGAAGCACAGCTTCCGCTTTTGGAAGTCAAGCACCAACGCCGCGATTATGCAAGGTGAGGGCGAGGGTGTGGACTAAAAGAGTAGCCACGGTGAGGTCGGCCGAGGTGCCGGGATTGATGTTGTCGGCCTTTAACCGACGGTCGAACTCCATGAGCAGGCGAATGCGCGACGGCTCGTCGCCCTCGGCATGGAGCGCCGCCTGGACGGCAACGGCTTCCTGCCGCGCCTGATTTGCGACGTCAACGCCATGCTTGCGCATCACATGGCTGTCGGGGAAGCCGGCGAGAAACGCCATGTAGACGAATACCGTCGGCCACATGCCGGTTTCTCCACGTGCCAACGCTCCATCCAGCGCGGCGAGCCCGACCCCGAACACGTCGCCGAAACAGCTGCCGTACTGGCGGGCGATCATGTCGCGGTCGGCGGCCTCCCGCATCGCGTCCAGCAAATGAACCTTCGGCTCCTGCCGCACATCGTTGGCGGCTTCTCCCAGGCCGCCTGGCGCGGCCGTGACGATCGCCTCGAATACCGCCTTGGTATCCTGCACGCTCAAAGCCCGAAGCAGCGAGTCGAGATTGTCCTGCAGTCTGTCACCGCCCATTTCGGCGGCGCATATCAGTGGCCCTGCCAGAAGGATGATTCCGAGATTGGTATTGGTTGCGACCGCCAGTCGTGTAGCGCGCACCGCCTCCAGCATGCGCTGTCCGACCGGCAGACGAGGATCGGTCAGCGGCCCGGAAGAAACCTCCGCACTCATCATGAACTGGGCGGCGGACATTCCGTGTCCGTCGGCGAACAGATGGACGTTGCCCGGTTTGAGGGCTTCGATCTCCATCCTGCAGGCATCCTTGTAGCTGGCCCGGAGGCGTTCACGCGACAGCGCCATCCTACCGGCCCTCACGAATTCGCAGGCGCGGCAAAACGGTAGGGCCGCGGCGCGGCGGCCGCTTCGGCACGGTCGGCCAGGAGTTTCAGCAAGGCATCGGCGATTGCCTCGGCGATATTCACGGCGACCACCGATTGCAATCCCGACCAGGCGGGCATGCTGTTCACTTCGAGTATGAACAGATTGCCGTCGTCAGCCCGCACGATGTCCACGCCGGCAAAATCCGCGCCGACCGCGGCTGACCCAGCGACAGCCAGCGAGGCCAGTTCCGCCTTGCCATGATCGGAAACCTGTTCCGGCACGCCGCCCCGGTTGACGTTCGTGATCCAGTCGTCGCTGATGCGGCTCATCATCGCCACGGTCTCGCCGGCGCAGACAAAGACGCGAAAATCCCGGAAAGGCGGACCGGCACGCGACACATATTGCTGAAGGTAGTAGACGTTGTTTACTTCGTCTGCGGCCGGCAGGTCCGAGAGCGTGCGGATCAGCTTTATCCCGCGGCCTTGCGCCCCGAACAATGGTTTCAGCACCAGCGGTCCCCGCGGAAGCTCTTGCGCCGCGATCTCCGCGGCGGCAGCAAGTCCTTCCACGGCAAAGGTGGGTGGCGTGGGGAGGCCGGCATTTTTCAAGAGGAATGTCGTCATCGACTTGTCGACGCAGTGCTCGATCGCCTGCGCGGAATTCCACACGGGAACCGACAGTCTGCTTAACGCGTGCAGCACGCCGAGGCGCCGGGTAATCGCTTCGAACGATCCGGCGGCGATCGAACGGACGACCACGGCGTCGGGCAGCGTGCCGCCGAAGCCAGGGATCGAAAGCCCGCTCGGGCTGCTGGTGTCGAATGCGATCGCTGCCAGCGGCACGGCTGCAACGGCGGCGCCTCTCCGACCAAGCCCTGCCGCCAGGCCGTTGGAGCCGGTGTCCACTTTGTCGCTGACGATCAGGATGCGAGGGATCATGTGGCGCCTCGGGTGCGGGAACCTAGGAGGCGTGAGCGATTCCGCGCCCCAATGGCCGCGTCCGCGACGGGGCTGCACGAAATGCAGTCGTCGGGCAGGCGAATGACGGACGAATCCCTTTGCACCGCCATCCTCTTAGCCGAGACTCCGTTCGAGCATTTTCAGATCACGCCGACCGGCGCGAAACGTATCGCCGGTTTCGATCGCTGTCACGATCACTTCGGCCGGGCTGAACAGCAGCGGGTCGATGGCATAGAAATCGCCCTTGAACCGCGCGAAGATCTCGGCGAAGGGTTGGCCGTAGTCCCGTGAGGCGCTGCTGGGAAGTTTTTCCGCGAGTTTGCCAGCCTCTTTCGCAGATCCTTTCACGAAGAGCTGGACGCTGCCGCCATAGATGATGGCATCGTTGGTTCGGCCCATGGCGGTCAGGAAATCCGGATGGGGGGCGGGGATCGGCGCCGTTCCGATGCCGTCGACAACGTTCTCCAGCGGGAATTTGAGATCGTTGATCTTGTGCAGGGCAACCTCGAGCGCGCGCGCGACGATCTGCACGCTGCCGGCAAGACTTTGTGTCGGCGCATAGAGGAAGGTGAGCTTTTCCGTCGCCAGTCCAGTTGCCTTGCCCACTTTCTCAACGATCGCGCGGGGAGGCGGTTCGGCCGTCTCCAGGATAAGCACCGCGGACGATGCGATGTCGCGATAGGAAAGTGTTTCGAACAGCGGTTCGACCCGGGCGAGGGCGCGCGCCGGCCCAGATCCCATCGCGAAATAGTCCTGGCCAGACAGGTTCCAGCCCGCATATTGGCTGCCCAGGCAGGCTAGCACCGGCTGCGAAGATCGCGCTTCGACAGTGAACGGCCATTGCTGTGACGCGCGATCCATGAACACAGAAACGCTGCCGAGACCGCCCATCGCGGCCTCAGCCATGCGCAGCCCGGCTTCGACGCTGCCTACGGTCTTGGCGCCGGCATCGATCAGGCGCTCGCCCAATGGCCCCCTGGAAACGACGATGCGCAGGCGTTCGGCGTCGCCGATCATGCCGTCAACGATGCGCTGTGCATTGTCGTTCAGGAATGCCGAACCGTCTTTCATGTCCGGTCTCCTTCCCATTGGAGTTGCAATTGACTGGCTTGTCCCTTGATGAGTCGCTTGGTCGATTGGGCGCTCGGCCCGCGCGCGAAGACCGTGCAGACAGGGTCGCCGGCAATCAAACGGGTGCCAGCCGACTGCTGGTCCGCTGTCCATTCAGGCCAGGCGATCGACGGAAAGTGAGTGATTGGCGTCGCGGCGTAAGTCACCATCGACGCCATCGAATCGACGAAGCGCGGCAAGCGGAAGACCTGACCCGTCGCGGCGCGCAGATGCGCTTCGATCAATGGCGCGTCGACATCGTCGAAAATGTCGAGGGTGGCGCCTGGCCTCGGATTGATCTCGATGAACTTGTAGCCGTCCGGCCCGCGGATAAGATCGGCGCTGCACAATCCAACCAGGCCGGCGCGCCGCGTCAGACTTGAGAGCCAACCGCCGATCACCCCCGCCTGTCTGCGATCGAAGCGTCTCAACCGCACGGCGCCGCCATAGCGATAGGGCGCTGTCGGGGAGGGGGACGTCCATTGTTGGCTGAAGCCCACGACGTGCGCGGTTTGCCCGTTGCCGACGAACAGGGCCGAGATGCTGCGTCCGGCAACGAAGCGCTGGAAATAGCGGCCGGCGATCGGGCTTTCTCCGGCTGCTCGTCTGACGTGCCCGCCGCCGGCGCCGCCCGCGGTCTTGACCACCCAGTTCTCCCGATCAGGCGGCTGGTCCCATCGCGATTGCGGATGCGGGATGCCAAGTTCGGCGCAATCATCGGCCAGCAACTGCGGATCCTTGATCCTGCGGATTGCGGCGCCGCCATTGCCTGCGAGCGGAAAGTGTCGCGCGATCTCGTCCACGGTCTCAGGCATCCGCTCAAACCCTGAGCCCAGGATAATGGCGACCGGCAGGTCGTCGCCAGCCAATCGCCGAAGCGTGTCGACGATGCGCTCGCCGTCGATGCCCCTCTGCAGGTCGCCCGGCAGCATCGTCGCACGTTCGGCGAGCGCGACGGTGTCCGTATCGCAAAAGAAATCGGCAACCAGCGGACGATAGCCGGCGCGACGCGCGGCGGCGGCCAGCGCCCGGCCTGAAATTGCCGCGATCAAAAGAGATCCGGCGTTACTTGGCAATCTCGCGTGCAAGGGAAAACGCTTCCTGAAAATCGAGCGTGATCGTCTTTTCGGATTCGATCATTCTTTTGAAGAGACCGAATTCGACCTTATATTTGACATTGCCGATGGCAAGCGGACCAATGCCGACAGCTTTTGCCGCTTCGAGTGGATCACCATTGGCATTGACGGCCAATCCTTCGATACCGGCCGGGGGAACGGCATTGACGTCGGCCGCAATAAGCAGATCATTGCCTTTCAACTGGGCTTTGGAGACCACCTGGACGCCAGCTTTGGCGCAAGCCAGGATAATTTCGTTTGCCTCGACCAGCTTTGTCTTGCGTGCGTCGCTCGATCCGTCAGCGGCATCGACGATGATGTTGAACCTGCTTTCGATCTCGGCCGCGATCTGCTTGACCCGTTCGATGCCGTCATGGCCGACAAGTGTGACCCGGGCACCTTCCCCTGCCGCGATGACGGCGGTGCAGAAGCCGACGACGCCGGTGGCACCGAAAACAGCCACCCTCGTATCCCTGAGCGCACGCTGGAATTTCTTCTCCAGCGCCTTTTCGACCTTGGCCACCATCGCCGCGGCCGTGGTGAACGAGCCGGCCGGATCGGCAAACACCGAAACCTGGAAAGGCGGCACCATCGCCTTCTTCGCGGCGTCGAACATGTCGAGCGCCAACGAGGCGTCCTTCCCGGCGATGAAGATGCCGGTGTCGACACCCGCATCCGGCGGGCGCGAAAAGATCGCGTCCTGGACCAGGCCTGTCACTTCGGCGAGGCTTACATCGACATAGGGGACGACGGCGTCGAAACCTGCGTCGAGCGCCATGTTCACGTCGAAGGGGCTCATCTGCTTCAACGGTGTCAGCATGTGCAGGATGTGTTTGCGGGCCATTTCTTGCCTTTCTGCCTGAAACGGGAGCGTCAACTGCCGACGAGATTCAGCCTGGTTGAGCTGATCTTCGCGCCGGAGTTCCTGCCCTTGACGATCTTGATCTCAAGGCCGTCCTCAGTTGCTGTCCTCCGAACCGCGTCGACGAACTTGAGTGCGGCGTCATGTGATGGCGCGAAGGCAAAGCCTGTCGGCCCCCAGGAACTCTGGCCGATGCCGACGGCGCCTGCTTCATTGAGACGGTGGGCCGCCATCTCGACCCGCTTCGAGGTGAACACGCCGCCCTGCGCCGGGGCGAAATGGCTGCCGATCAGCATCTGTATCGCGGTGACGGCGGCGCCGAATGCCGGAAGGTCCCGCTCGACCAAAGCCGGCATAATGCCCATCAGCACCCTCCGGCAGATCTCCCCACTGCCTGCCGTTGGGAATGGCGGCAGCGAACGAAACGCCGCGACCTCGGCAGCGCCATGCAGTCCATGCCCGGAATGGTCGAGGATGAGGATGACGCGCCACTCTTCCGGAAACGGCAGCCGCGCGACGACCGGAGGCGTTCCGCCGCGGTCGTTCTT
>NZ_RZTF01000376.1:0-6254 GCF_004023175.1 Mesorhizobium sp. M7A.F.Ca.MR.362.00.0.0 | reverse complement strand
GCATAAGGCTGATCCAGCTCGTGGTCATGATCGCCGGCAGCTATCTCGTCATCACGGGAGGCCTCAGTAATGGCGGCTTCGTCGGCTTCCTGCTTCTGGTCGGCGTCTTCGTACGGCCGATCGAGAAGATCAATTCGGTGATCGAGACCTATCCCAAGGGTATTGCCGGCTTCCGGCGCTACACCGAGCTACTCGACACCGAACCCGACATTGCCGACCGGCCAGGTGCCGTGACTGTGGGCGGCCTCAAGGGCGACATCGAATATCGCGGTGTCAGCTTCGGCTATGGCGACGGCAAGCCGGTGCTCAGGGGTATCGATCTCACCATCCACGCCGGCGAAACCATCGCCTTCGTCGGCCCGTCCGGCGCCGGCAAGACCACCATGTGCTCGCTGCTGCCGCGTTTCTACGAGGTCAGCGCCGGCGCGATCAGCATCGACGGCATCGATATCAGGGACATGACGCTCGCCTCGCTGCGCGGCCAGATCGGCATCGTCCAGCAGGATGTCTTCCTGTTCGGCGGCTCGATCCGCGAAAACATCGCCTATGGCCGTCTCGGCGCCTCCGACGACGCCATCGCCGATGCCGCGCGGCGGGCGCAGCTCGACGGCATGATATCGGGCCTGCCGGCCGGCTATGACACGATCATCGGCGAGCGCGGCGTAAAATTGTCCGGCGGCCAGAAGCAGCGGCTGGCGATCGCCCGCATGTTCCTGAAGAACCCGCCGATCCTTATCCTCGACGAGGCGACGTCGGCGCTCGACACCGAGACCGAGCGCGAAATCCAGAAGTCGTTGGCCGAACTTGCCGAGGGCCGAACCACGCTGGTCATCGCACACCGGCTGGCAACGATCCGCGGCGCCGACCGCATCGTCGTCGTCTCGGAGTCGGGCGTCGTCGAACAGGGTTCGCACAGCGAACTGCTCCGCGCCGGCGGCATCTATCGGCGTCTGCACGACGCGCAGCATCTGGTGTCGTCGCGCTGATCCACTATGGTGGCGGCCCAAAGCAGGGAGCCCCGGATGATCAAGGCAACGCCCTTCGATTTCCCCTACGACGGCAGACTGGTGGCCGAAAACACCGCACTGGTCGTCATCGACCTGCAGCAGGATTTCCTGTCGACGACAGGCTACTTCGCCAGGCAGGGCTATGACCCGTCGCCTCTAAGGGCGGTCCTGCCGACGGTGAGCCGGCTGATCGCTGCCGCGCGCAAGGCCGGCGTCAGGGTCATCCACACCAGGCAGGGCTATCGGGCCGACATGGCCGATATGACGCCTTACGAAAAATGGCGCCGCAAGCGCGCCGGTCTCGAGGGCACCGATATCCTGCTGCGCTCGGGCACGGGGTTCCAGATCGTTCCGGAGATCGACGTGGCGCCGCAGGACATCATTGTCGACAAGACCTGCAACAGCGCCTTCATTTATACGGATTTCGAGCTAGTGCTGCGCGCGCAAAGCATCACGCATCTGCTGTTTTCCGGATGCACCACGGATGTCTGCGTCCACACCACGCTGCGTGAGGCCTGCGACCGCAATTTCCAATGCCTGACGATTTCGGACGCCTGCGCCAGCGGCGACAGACAAGCGCACGAAGCAGCCCTTCACATGGTGACGGTTGAAGACGGCGTCTTCGGCGCGCTAACGGATTCGAGCGCTGTCATTGAAGGCCTGTCGCGGCTTGGCGACAGGCCCGAGGCAACAAAAGGCTGAAGAACTTCAGCCCGTTGCCCGCGTCTCCAATCCTGCACGAGACGCATATGCCCCAGGCTGGAATGCCTCGTGTTCGCGACGCGCCAGCGAATTGCGCAGCAGAGCGATCGTTTCCCGGCCGAGCGTTGCGATCTCGCGTGGCGTATCGACGCCGACAATCATGAATTCATCGATCCCAAGGGCTGCATAAGCAAGCAGCGACAGGGCCGCCTGGGCTGGCGGCCCGGCAACATCGACCGCCTTGTGGCCGGAAGCGGAAGCACCTTGGTGAATCCCGACCGGAAGCGCGAAGCGCAGCTTGCCGGCCCGGCCATGTTCGGCGGCGGAGCGGCGCACCCGCTCCATCAATTGCCGGATCTCGTCGATCGAGCCGGGCGCCAATTCAAAGACATCGGCATGCCGGCCGGCAACTTTGAGTGCCGTTCCGGACTGCCCGCCCATGCGGATGACCAGGTCGGCGCCGTGCGGTCCCTTGCGCGGCACATAGCCGCCCTTGATGCTGTAGAACGTTCCTTCGTGGTCGAAGGGCCGGTCGTTCGACCACAGCCGCTTCAGCAGCACCAGATATTCGTCGATGCGCTGCCAGATGACGGTGTGCCCGACCGGCCGTGTTTCGGCGTCGGCGTCGCTCAGCGGCTCGCTGATCATTCTCAGCGCCAGGCGCCCGCCGCTTTTCCTGTCGATCGACGCCAGTTGGCGGGCCGCCACGGTCGGTTCGACCACACCCGCCCAATGGGTGAGCACGACTTCCAGCGACGAGGTGCGGTCGAGCACCTGGGCCGCAAGATCCATGTTGGTCAGCAGTCCGGCCGAATCGTCGATGACGATCTTGCGGAAGCCGCCATCCTCGATCAGCCCGAGCTTGGTCGCGGTCTCGGCAAAGTCGTAGAAAAAGGGAACCGCGGCGTCGGCGGTCTTGCCGGGAATATGCGTGAACTCGATCGGCATTGCCATGTCCTCCGTGGTGTCGGGCGCGCGAAAGCACGCCGAGGATTCGGTTCATTCAACTCCGATTGCCTGAAAGCGGTGGCAGCTAAGCCCGGTCGATCTGAAGACTCAGGGAATAAGGCCCAGCACAACGGCCCCGGTGAACACGAACGCAAGGGCAAAGACGAGATAGGCGAAAGCCCCGGCATAGGCCGGGCGAAAGGCCTGGGCATTGGCCGACCGCTGATCACTGCGATCCGTCTGGGCGTTCTGGATATAGGACATATCGACCTCCGTCTCGCCGGTTAATCTATAAAACTTGTAGACTTTGTCGATTGCTATTTTTTGGCCAAAGATAGAATAATTTTCTCCTATGGTGCTGGAAATTGGTAGACACTTGCTTAGAGGGAGCCCTCCAACGGCCGATCCATATGGAGCGTCCGTTTTCGCTTCTGCGTCCGAATGGACCTATGGCCTTGCTTTCGCTGCGCTCAATTCGTGGATTGGCCGCCCGGCGCCGGCGCGGTAGCATCGCCCACCAGCAAAGCGAAATCGCCACACAGGGGGCAGAAAAATGGGCACAAGACTGGCCGGCAAGGTCGCCATCATTTCGGGAGGAGCGACGGGAATGGGTGGAGCGGCTTCGGAGCTGTTCGCCGCCGAAGGCGCCAAGGTGGCGATCATCGACCGCAACGGCGAGGCGGCCGCCGCAACCGCAGCGACAATCAGGGCGCGCGGCCATCTCGCCGAGCATTTTGTCGCCGACGTCTCCGACGAGGCACAGGTCGAAGCGGCCGTGAAGGGTGCTATCGAAAAACTCGGACCGGTCACCGTGCTGTTCAACCACGCCGGCACCATCGTGATAAAGCCCTTCCTGGAGACCACGGTGCAGGAATGGGATTGGCTGCATGCCGTCAATGTGCGCTCGATGTTCCTGATGACGCGCGCCGTTTTGCCCGGCATGATTGCGGCCGGCGGCGGCTCGATCGTCTGTACTTCGTCGATCTCGGCGGTGGCGGCGACTCCCAACGAAGTGCTCTACGACACCACCAAGGGCGCCTGCCACATGTTCGCCCGCGCCATCGCCGTCGAGTTCCGCGATCGCAACATCCGCTGCAACGCCGTCTGCCCCGGCTTCATCCGTACACCGCACGGCCTGCGCGAGGTCGCCGACCTCGGCAGGCTCGGCGTCGACGTCTCCGACGCGGCACTGGCCGCGCAGCAGGGCCGCATCGGCGAGCCGGAAGAGGTGGCGAGGGCAGCGCTCTACCTGGCCAGCGACGAGTCGAGCTTCGTCAACGGCACGCATCTGTTCGTTGACAATGGTTTTACGGCGATGTGAGGCTTTCCAGGGACAGGTTCTTCGTCCCAGGGACAGCTTGTCGCCCTTCCTCTACCCCGTCGATCGGGGGAGAGGAAAGGCACCAAGTCCTGCTCGTCTACCGTTCTTCCCGTCGAAACGGCTTGAGCAGCGCCGACGGTGCCGTCGCGTTGCGCGACATCACCGCCATGGCGACAATGGTGAAGATGAACGGCAGCATCAGGAACGCCTCGTAGGGGATGTGTCCGAGCCCGCTGGCCTGCAGGCGCAGCTGCAGCGCATCGACGAAGGCGAACAGCAGCGCCGCCCCCGCCGAGCGCCACGGATCCCAGCGGCCAAACACGACCAGCGCGATCGCCACCCAGCCACGCCCCGAGACGACGCCGAAGGTGAAGGCGTTGAACTGCGCCATCGACAGAAAGGCGCCGGCCAGCCCCATCAGCGCACCGCCGAGGATGACTGCCTGGAAGCGCGTGGCAATGACGCTGACCCCCGCCGAATCGGCGGCGCGCGGGTTTTCGCCGACCATACGCACCGACAGGCCCCATGGCGTGCGGTAGAGCACGAAGGCGGCCAGCGGAATGGCCAGGATCGCCATGTAGACCAGCGCGAACTGGTTGAACACCGCCGTCCCGAGCACCGGGATGTCCGAAAGGAGCGGGATCGGCAGTGTCTGAAACCCCTTGATATTGGGCGGCACCGACTGCTGGCCGAAGATCAGCCGGTAGAGGAAATAGGCGAGGCCCGACGAGAACAGCGTCACGCCGATGCCGCAGACATGCTGGCTGAGGCCGAGCGCCACGGTGAACAGCGCATGCAGCGCGCCCATCAGCATGCCGGTCAGCACCGCAGCCAGCACGCCGAGCCACAGGCTGCCGCTGAGGCTGGCGGCGGTAAAGCCGGTCATCGCCGACAACAGCATGATGCCTTCGATGCCGAGATTGAGCACGCCAGCCCGCTCCGAGAACATTTCGCCGAGCGTCGCGAAAGCCAGCGGCGTGGCAATGCGGATGATCGCGGCCAGGAAGCCGACCTGGAATATCTGTTCGAGTACCGCGCTCATCGGGCAACTCCGACGCGGCGGATGCGATAGGCGGTGAACAGCAGTGCCACCAGCATGGCAAGCAATGCGGTGCCCTGGATGACGTCACTGAGGAAGGCCGGAACGCCGGTCGCCCGCGACATCGCCTCGGCGCCGGTCATCACGGCGGCAAGGAAGATCGCCGCCGGCACCACGCCGAGCGGGTTGAGCCGCGCCAGCATGGCAACGACGATGCCGGAATAGCCGTAGCCCGGCGAGATGTCGCTCATCACCTGGAAATGCACGCCGCCGACCTCGCCGACGCCGGCCAACCCGGCCAGCGCGCCGGACAGCAGCGCCGTCGAGATCAGCACCCGCTCGACATGGATGCCGCCATATCTGGCGGCTTCCGGGTTTTCGCCGGTGACCCTGATCCTGAAGCCGAGCGTCGTGCGCACGATCAGGAACCAGATCAGCGGCGCCGCGATCAGCGCCGCGACGACGCCGAGATGCAGTCTTGTGCCTTCGAGCAGCACCGGGAAATTGGCCGAATCTTCGATCGGCGGCGAGATCGGATAGCCGCTGAAGGAGTCCTTCCACGGGCCTTCGATCAGCGCCATCAGCGCATAATAGATGACCGAGTTGAGCAGCAGCGAACTGACGACATCGTCGACCTTGAATTTTACTCTGAGCGTCGCCGGCACCAGCGCGACTGCGGCTCCCGCCGCAGCACCGGCGACCGCCATCAAGACCATGGCGAGCGGCCCCGGCATTGGAATGGCGCCGACAAAGCAGCTGGCCACCGCGCCGGCCAGCAATTGCCCCTCGGCGCCGATGTTCCAGAATTTGGCCCGGAAGGCGGCCGCGACCGCCAGTCCGGTGAAGATCATGGGTGTTGCACGCACCATCGTTTCGGTGATCGCATAGCTGTCGCCCAGCGACGCCGTGAACATCACGCCATAAGCTTCGAGCACGCCGGCGCCGGCCAGCGCGATGAGGCCGCTGCATAGGATGAGCGTCCCGCCGATCGCCAGCAATGGCAGAGCGAGGTTGAACCAGGCAGGTGTGCTTGTGCGGGCTTCCAGGCGGAACATTAGGCGGCACCCTCTGTTCTGTCTGTCGAACAAGAATTCTGACGAAGAGGGACCCCCACCCCTAGCCCCTCCCCACAAGGGGGAGGGGAACTCTCGCAGGCGCCGACCACGACAAAACAGCAGAAGTCCGGGCCCGGAAGCTGTGTGAACGGCGAGCGGCAGCATCCCCCTCCCCCTTGTGG
>NZ_RZTF01000375.1:0-6284 GCF_004023175.1 Mesorhizobium sp. M7A.F.Ca.MR.362.00.0.0 | reverse complement strand
CAATTGCAGTGGGCCCGCCCCTACTGGCGGGCAGAGGCGGACCCGGCCCAGGCTTGGGGGCCTCGACCGGCAGCGGGGGACGCTGCCGCATTTCCAACCTGCCTCGACATTTCAGGTTCCACTAATGCACAAAAAAGCCCGCCACCTTTTGGGGGCGGGCTTTCCAAAACTGTAATTCTCTTGATTAGGTCCCGGAAGAAACCGTAGACGAGCTGGGCGAAGCAGTTACCGACGACAGCCGCTCACGTTTCGTGAAAACGGGCTTCTGATAGGTCTTCTTCATCGACATTCCCCTTTGCCAATCCGCAATGTGTCACTCTTTGCCTTCGACCGGCCAGCGTGTCAATCGCTCGACAAGAAGGGCGATTACATATTTGCCAGACCCGGTGGAGGCAGCGGTGGTTTGTGCTACAAAATCAGCCATGCTCCCTACGCGCTGTTTCCGTTGTTTTGTTGGAACCGTAATCCTCAGTGCAGCCATGCTTCTGGCCCTCTATTGGTTTGGCCCCATAGGATTTGTCCTCGTCCTCGGCATCGGCCTGCCAGCGCAGTTGGCTTTGAGCTTTTACTGGTCCGATCTTGAAGCTCGTAAGGGCCGGGGCGGGAATACGCTGAAAGACGAGGGCTTCTAGCACTACCCAGCCGTAGGGGAATGGCTACAGCATTAGCGACTTGAAGAGGATGAACAGCGAATCCACGGACAGATTGTTGTTCGCCTTCAGATACCGGCAAACGTTGTGCAGATAGTCGAAGTCGTAGGGTCGAGGTTCCGGCTCGTACGCCGCGCAACATTGACCTGGGCCGCTGTGCACTGCGAAATCAAAGACGGCGTAGTCGACGCCGCCGGGAAGCTAGGCGCCGGCCGTCGCATCCCAATAGAACCGGCGATAGACCGTCGCAACCTGGGCATCAGTGATCTTGCGCAGATCGGCCTTGGTAGCGTCGGCTTTCACATAGCGCCGGAAGTTGGTGAGCGTGACGCCTTTCATAGTGGCGCCGCCGGGATCAGCCGGATTGTCCGACCAGAGGCCTTCAGATTTCAGAACGAGCGCAAGCGCCCCCGCGAAGTTGCGGTCCATGGCTAGTACCTTTCCGCCCTGAGGGGCAGTTGTTGAATTGGCAATGGAGGTGGAAGGCTGAAATCAACCGGTCGAGCAGATCAGCGGTCTAGCCGCTCGCACTCATCAAGTAGGCCACCAAGCTCGAGGCAGAGATCGACGCGGCCGAGGCTGTTGGCGGTGTCATTAATCCCCATCCGGCGGTTGTAGGATGTGACGGTGTCTTTCAGTTGAGAAACACGACCGGCCTTATGACCGCTCGAATAAGCGAAACCAGCGATGCAAACACTTGCGGTGATTGCAAGCGCGGCAGTCTTGGCGTTCATTGATATTTTCGCCTCTCGAATCAACTTGGGGAGAATTCGTCCATGGAAGACAGTTTGACTGAAATAGCGGCGCGGCTCCAGATGCTCTGGAAGGCTTGGGCTCCCGCAATCGGCCTTGGCGTTGCCGCAGCCATCGGCATGATTTGGACCGTTTATTTGCCGATAGTTGGGCTTCGCCATCTGCTCGGGTACAACTAGCGGGGACTCGGCCCCTGGGCCGCCAGGGCCGGCTGAATGCGCGCCGCTAGGCCGAGAGCCTACCAATGGCCAAGCCGCTGTTTAGCTTCGACAGTTGCAGGACGGCTTGGTCCCGGAGGCATAATGATCGTTCCGAAAAGATCGTATCGATCCATCCAGGGTTTACGGGCGATCGCCGCTTGGATGGTCGTCCTCGGGCACGCAGTCATAGAGGCAAACGCACTGTCCGGCCAGAATACCCTCATGCCCCTTCGCCCATACACTGACGTCATATGCCATTTTGGTGTCGATATCTTTTTCGCCATAAGTGGGGCGATAATGTATTTGATCACGCAGCCAAGACAGGATGCCGGACGGATAGCGGACGCTGGTCGTTTCACGCTCCGGCGCGTACTGCGCATACTTCCTTTGTTCTGGCTGTCCATGATTCTCACGCTCTGGACCGGGAGGGGCACGCCGCCACCTGACGTGTGGGCCTGGACGCGCCAGCTCTTCCTCATCGATTTCCCTTTGCCCCAGCCAGTCGGCTGGACGCTTGTATTCGAGATCAGGTTCTATGTGCTGGTTGCTGTCATCGTGATGATATTTCGAAACCGCAAGCTGGGTTTTGCCGCTATGGCTGTCTTTCTTGTGCTGGTATCGCAGGTTTGGCCGACAGCCGAAACGATGACAAGCCCGATCATGTTGGAATTTGTGATGGGGATCGCTGTCGCGGCGCTATGCCAATCAGGGATCCGCTTGCCGGCGAGCTTGCTGCTCTTGGGCGCCGTGGGTTGGTTTCTCTATGCCTCTATTTGGTTATACCCCACCATGGAGATCAATGCGTTCCGCTGGTACGGCTTCGGTCCGCCTGCCGCGTTGTTTCTTTGCGCGGCGATGATGCTGGAGCGCGATGGCAAGCTGAGGACGCCATCACTGGCGCTGGCTGCCGGAAACGCTAGCTACAGCACGTATCTCTGGCACCTGGGCCTGATAGGCGTATTGAGCTCGTTCTGGTCGCGTAGCCCCCTGGCGAGCGTCGTCCATCTTTTTACGTTGCTTTTCCTGACGGCCGTCGTAAGCGCAGTGAGCTATCGCTTGATCGAGCGACCGCTTATCGTGCTTTCGAAACGCCGCTTAGAGAGCGGGGAACTGCATGGAGCCCTGAAAACTGGATTGCCCCAGCGGCTTCGATCTGGCTGAATGGCGATTTAAAGAGTATGTGCGTTGACGTCGCCCCAGCCTAAGAGCGCACACCGAACAAAGCGGGCTCCCTTGCAAAGACTCTCGTCCTGGTAGGCCTGAAATTGGAAATCGATGTTCAGTGCGCAGCCGCAAAGAGCGAGCCTATGAGACCGTCCGGACCGAGATCGTCAAGATCAAAACTGCTATTGAGGCTCATCACGGAATTCAATTGGAGCGACTACGTCATCGCCGCAATCCTAGTCGCGGCAAATTATGGTTTGATTTCTGCAGTCACCGGGGCCTGGGCAATCGAATACGGCTACATTCGGCTACTACTCGATTTCTAGCCGCGCAGATCAGCACGCCCTGCCATCTTATCGACAATCATGGCTTTAGCTGATCAGGCCATTTCGCCCGGCAGTTGCAAGCAGTTGGATCTTGTGCAACTCTTCAAAACTGGGGAGTGGGCAAATGTATTGGCAAAGGGTGTTGTCTTTAGGGGCTTTGCTCCTCTTTTCTGCTTGCAAATCCGACTACTTGAACAACTATGATTCGGTGACGCTCGCGGCCGGCGATGCGAACCACGCCAACCTGCTTCTGCAGACCGTCGATCCCTTCAACCCAAACAGCAACAACACCCACATCGAGGGCGACGGCGCCCGCGCGGTGGCCGCCTTCAATGCGTATCGGCGCGTGGCGCCCGCTGGTGGTGCCGACTTGGACTGTGCAGGCGGCAAGGGAAACAACCCGGTTGTAGCCGGTCCTGTTAAAATCACTGGTGCTGACACCAACCGGCTGGATGGCGATCACGACGGCGTAGGCTGCGAGTAAATGGACAAATCCCAGTACGAAAATCGCTCAAACCAATGGCGCAAACGGCAAGGTGCACAGCGTCGGCGTGCCCGCCTAATAGCGGAAATCCCAAAGCGGCTGGTCTTCGTGACGGTTGCTGCGGCAGCCGCCTTCGTTGCGCAGTTCGCCGTGCAGCACGGCGAAGGCGCCCCTGACCTTCACGTTTCCAACTGGATCGGACGTACCCCCGAGCCGATCGCTGGCGTCGCCTCAATCATCGACGGCGACACGATCGAGGTCCACGGGCAGCGGATACGCTTCAACGGCATCGACGCTCCCGAGTCAGCCCAACAATGCGACGACGCTAAGGGCGTTCGCTACCGGTGCGGTGCCAAGGCCGCGGCGGCGCTAGACCGGTTCCTAGTCGCCTCGAGGCCGGTCACATGCGCCTTCGTCGCATGGGACCGCTACAACCGCTTTGTAGGCGACTGCCGGCGCGCCGATGGCGCCAGCATCGCCGCCTGGATGGTCGAGCACGGCCAGGCGATCGATTGGCCTCAATACAGCCATGGCGCCTATGCGGCGCAGCAGGCGACGGCCGAGGCGGCGAAGGTCGGGCTGTGGGTCGGAAAGTTCCAGCCGCCGTGGGAATGGCGCGCTGGACCTGTGGACGATGTCCGGCCGGCGGTAAGCCAACCGCTCGGCATCATCAATCGCCAACAGGTAGCGCAAAGCTATTCCTGCCAGCCGCGGCGGAAATGCTCGCAGATCAGCTCGTGCGACGAGGCTCAATGGTATCTCAGCAACTGCCCCTGGGGCGGTAAGTTGGACCGCGATGGCGACGGGCAGGCGTGCGAAACCCTATGCTGAAATATGTCCTGGCTTTTTGTCTAGTCTCGACGCAGTGCCTTGCCGGCACGCCTAAAGGCGAATGTCCGAACCTTTGGAAGATGTATGGGCTGTTTATGAGGGCTTCGCTGATCTGCAACTTCCCGGAGTCGAATGCGATTAGGAAGACCCACAGCTTGCTGAAGAAGGATTGCCCTACATCGACGGAGGCTCTAGCCCGTCGGTACATGACTGACGGATTTCGCCAATTCGACAAGGACGTGGCGAGCAAAGGCCATCCGAAGGCTTGCGGTGAGATGTTCACCTTCATGGACTCGGTGGGTGGCCTATAGCAGCGGCAGGGGCGCGCTAAAATGGATTACTACATCTACGAGAACTGGACCCACGATCGTGGCCGGATCCATAGAGCTGATTGCGGGTTTTGCAACGAGGGTCAAGGAACGCAGGCTGGAACGGGAGATAGGAACGGCCGCTGGCACGGTCCGTTTGACCGAGAAGCTGCTTTCGAAAAGGGCGCCCAACTCAATCGCGCTGACATGCGAGCATGCTCAATTTGTGATCCGTAGACGGTTGCGCGGCGAGATTTTGGTGTGGCATTGGCAGGCAAGAGGTATCGACGACCGGCCGGTCGAGATCCGGTCGGCCCACTTACGCAGGAACAGATGAACAAGCTGGTTCAGCGACAGCGGGAAGCGCCGCCCCATCTACATCCGGAGAAGGTTTCGGATGCAGATCAAGATACATGAAAGGGTGTTCTAAAGCCCGGTTGTCAGCCGTGTCTAGAAGCGTGAATCCGCACTTTTCGTAGAACCCGACCGATTTCTCTTTGGAGTCAACAATCGCGAACCTGCACCCGACCATGGGGCATATGTTTGTCTTCGCAATACCGAGTGCAAACTCGACCAGGGCCAGACCCAGTTTTTTGCCAGCGTGACGATCGTCTATTGCAAGGCGCGCTATCTTGATGGCTGGATAAAATGATACCGAAATTTCTTGGTGCCAGCATCCTCTGCGGCCCCGGTGCGGACGACGCTCACTTCTCCGGAGACGATAGTGATGAAGCCAAGAAGGTCGGCGCTTCCTTCCATCACCGCCACCCAGGTACGGGCAAGACTATGGTCTTCGTAGGGAAGGGCCTCTTTGCGAAGAAAGCTCTTCAGCGGGCGGTTGTGTTTGCCAGCCAAAACAAACCCGGGGATGTGACACCCAAATGGGCCTTCTTGCCCACCAGCGGTGCAGGCGCAGCGATCGATGGCGGTCGTTTCAACCGGCCAGGCGTCGAAGCACTCTATCTGACGCCGTTCGACCCAGACGGCTCTTGACGAATACAAGCAGGGCGCCAGCATCGTCCCGCCGGCAACGCTTGCCGCCTACAAGATCACGCTCGCTGAGGTGGCCGACCTTTCGCAGGGATTCGACCCGGAGATCTGGGACAGCGCTTGGCAGGAATGGGATTGTGCCTGGCGCCAGATCGCTCGCATCGACAAAAAAATGCCGCCCTCGTGGAAGCTCGCGGACCTGATCATCACGGCCGGGCTCCGCGACATCCTGTTCCCGTCGCTGCGTCACGCCGGCGGCACCAATCTGGTGATCTTTCCGGCCAATCTTGTCGACGGCGACCATGTTGCGGTTCACGATCCCGACGACCGGCTGCCGCACGACCAGTTATCTTGGCCCTGAGTTGCTGGCTGTCGTAAGCAACCTGGTTTCCGATCAGTTCAGAGCGCCTCATCTTCAACGATGCCCGTCGTGGGCTCGCGCTCTTCGCCGTCGCTCTCCCCCCGGCCAAACCCGATTGGTATATCCCCGGCCAGCAGCTTTTCCTTCGACAGCAGCCCAGCATCCTCGAGCGCCTCGAAATCCGGCAGCTGGCGCAGCGTGTCGAGCCCGAACTGCG
>NZ_RZTF01000374.1:650-6292 GCF_004023175.1 Mesorhizobium sp. M7A.F.Ca.MR.362.00.0.0 | reverse complement strand
AGATATGGTCGACGGCCAGCGACTGCTGTCCGCCTTGCGCAAAGGCGACGCTGAGGTCCTGTACGCTGAGCAAGGGGGCTTCGCTCATCTGAACGTCTTGCGCGGATCGAAGGCGTCGCGCGTCGCCTCGCCGACGAAGACCAGCAGCGACAGCATCAGCGAGATGACGACGAAGCCGGAAATGCCGAGCCACGGCGCATTGAGGTTGCGCTGCGCCTGCTTGAGCAGTTCGCCGAGCGAGGCGGAGCCGGGCGGCAGGCCAAAGCCGAGGTAGTCGAGCGAGGTCAGCGTCGAGATCGAGCCTGAGAGCAGGAAGGGCATGAAGGTCAATGTCGCCACCATGGCGTTGGGCAGCAGGTGCCGGAACATGATGGTGCGGTTGGGCACGCCGAGCGCCCGGGCCGCGTTGACATATTCGAAATTGCGGGCGCGCAGGAACTCGGCCCGCACCACGCCGACCAGCGCCACCCAGGAGAACAGCAGCATCAGGCCGAGCAGGATGAAGAAGCCCGGCGGCAGGATGGCGGCGACGATGAGCAGGAGATAGAGCACCGGGATCGCCGACCAGATTTCGATGAAACGCTGGAACAAGAGATCCGTCCAGCCGCCGAAATAGCCTTGCACGGCGCCGGCCGCGACGCCGATCAAGGCCGAGCCGGCGGTCAGGATCAGGCCGAACAGCACCGAAATGCGGAAGCCGTAGATGACGCGCGCCAGCACGTCGCGCGCCTGGTCGTCGGTACCGAGCCAATTCCAGTTGCCGACGATGCAGGCGGGGTCGGCGGCACCCTTCGGATACTGGTTGCAGCGCTTCGTGGCGTCATACTGCCAAGACGGCCTGGCCGGCGCTGCTTCCGGAATGGCGTTGTTGACGGTCTGATAGGAGTAGCGCACCGGTGGCCAGATCATCCAGCCATTGGCGTTGATCTCGTCCTGGATGACCGGGTCGCGATAATCGGTGACGGCATAGAAACCGCCGAATTTTTCCTCGGGGTAGGCGACCAGCACCGGAAACAGGATCTCGCCCTTGTAGGAGGCGATGATCGGCTTGTCGTTGGCGATGAACTCGGAAAACAGCGACAGCACGAACAGGACGAGGAAGATCCACAGCGACCAGTAGCCGCGCCGGTTGGCTCTGAAGTTCTGCAGGCGCCGCTTGTTGAGCGGCGACAGAAACGGCCGCTTGATCCGCGCGGGAGCCGCGCCCACGGGGACTGTAGCCTCCGACATCAGACGTCTCTCCGCTCGAAATCGATGCGCGGATCGACCCAGGTGTAGAGCAGGTCGGACAAGAGACCGACGAACAGCCCCAGCAGCGAGAAGATATAGAGATTGGCGAACACCACCGGATAGTCGCGCTCGACCACCGACCGGAAGCCGAGCAGGCCGAGGCCATCGAGGGAGAAGATGTTCTCGATCAGCAGCGAGCCGGTGAAGAAGGCCGAGATGAAGGCGCCGGGAAAGCCGGCGATGACGATCAGCATGGCGTTGCGGAAGACATGGCCGTAGAGCACCTGCCGTTCCGACAGGCCCTTGGCCCGCGCCGTCACCACATACTGCTTGCGGATTTCTTCGAGGAACGAGTTCTTGGTCAGCAGCGTCGTGGTGGCGAAGGCCGACAGCACCAGCGCGGTCAGCGGCAAGGTCATGTGCCAGAAATAGTCGACGATCTTTCCCCACCAGGACAGTTGATCCCAATTGTCCGAGGTGAGGCCGCGCAACGGAAACCAGTCCCAGAAAGACCCGCCGGCAAACAGCACCATCAGCATGATGCCGAACAGGAAGCCCGGAATGGCATAGCCGACAATGACGACGCCGCTGGTCCAGACGTCGAAGGGAGTGCCGTCCTTGACCGCCTTGCGGATGCCGAGCGGGATCGAGATCAGGTAGGACAACAGCGTGATCCACAGTCCGATCGAGATCGACACCGGCATCTTCTCCAGGATCAGGTCGAGCACCGAAATGTCACGGAAATAGCTGTCGCCGAAATCGAAGCGGGCATAGTTCCACAGCATCATGCCGAAGCGCTCGAGCGGCGGCTTGTCGAAGCCGAACTGCTTTTCCAGCTTCTTGATGAATTCCGGATCGAGCCCCTGCGCCCCGCGATATTTCGAACTGACGTCACCGGCGACATCCAGGTTGCCCCCAGCACCCGCGTCGCCGCCACCGCCGCCGAGGCGGTCGCTGCCGCCCTGATTGGTCAGCCTGGCGATGACCTGCTCGACCGGGCCGCCGGGGGCGAACTGGATAACGGCGAAGGATATCGCCATGATGCCGAACAGGGTCGGGATCATCAACAGGATGCGGCGCAGGATATAGGCGCCCATCAGGCCTTTTGCCCCGCTTGAGCGAACATCTCAGCCTTTGCCAATTTTTGCCGCCTTGCCCTTATCGAACCACCACAGCGTCTCGACCGGAAAGCCGAAATCGGGCTTCTGTTCGACAAAGCCGAACATGTCCCAATAGGCGACGCGGTGATTCGCCAGATAGTATGTTGGAATCCAGTCCAGCCGCGCGCGCAAGACCCGGTCGAGCGCTCTGAGCGCCGAGACGAGTTCTATACGGTCTTTCGCCTTGCCGGCTGCCGCGATCAGGGCGTCGATGGCCTTGCTTTCCGTGCCCGGATAGTTGCGCTGCCCCGGGATTTTCGCCATCCGGGAATCATAGAGCATCTGCAGGCTGTCGTCGGTCGGCGTCGCCCCGATCGACCAATGCAGCAAGGCAAGATCGAAGTCGTAATTGCTGTGCCGCTGCTCATACTGCGCCGAATCGATTTGCCGGATCGATGCGTCGATCCCGATCGCCTTCATATTCTCGGACCAAGGGGTGTAGATGCGAACGATGCCGTCGTCCTCCGCCAGCATTTCGACCCGCAGCCGCTCACCCTTGTCGTTGACGACGAAACTGCCATCGCGCTTCCAGCCGGCCTGCGCAAGCAATCTCGAAGCCTCGCCCAGCAGCTTGCGGTCATGGCCCGAACCGTCGGAAAGGGGCTGCGTCACCGCTTCACCAAAAACCTCTGGCGGCAATTCGGCCCGGAACGGCTCCAGCAGGGCCAATTCCTCAGGCGAGGGCAGGCCTTCGGCCTTGTAATCCGACCGTTCGAAGTTCGATTGAGAACGCTCGTAGGAGCCGTAAAACAGCGCCCGCTTCATCCATTCGAAATCGAAGCACCTGGCGATTGCCCGCCGCACCCGCTCATCGCGGAATTGCGGACGACGCTGGTTCAGTGCGACGCTCTGCATGTCCGGCGTCTTCTCACCGGGAAATTCCCGTTTGACGACCTTGCCGTCCTTCAGCGCCGGAAAGTCGTATCCGGTCGCCCATACCCGCGAGGTGAATTCCTCGCGAAAATGCGTGTCGCCTTTCTTGAAGGCTTCGAACGCCGCCTGCCGGTCAAGATAGAAGTCGATGCGGATGCGGTCGAAATTGTAGAGGCCGCGGTTCACTGGCAGATCGCGGCCCCAATAGTCGGCCACGCGGTCATATTCGACAGTCTGTCCGGCCGCCACGCGTCCAATCTTGTAGGGACCCGAGCCAAGCGGCGGTGTCATGGTCGAGGCATCGAAATCATTGGCCGTATAAAAGGCCTTGGAGACGATCGGCATCCCCACGATCGCCAGGATGTTTTGCGCTGACTGTTCGCCGTTGAAAGTGAGGTTGACGGTGGCGGGATCGACCGCAACCGCGTCGGTCATGTACCGCAACGCCTGGGAAAGGTTCGGATGGCCCTTGTCCTTATAAAGCTTCAGCGCGAAGACAACGTCGTCCGCGGTCAGCGGCGAGCCGTCGTGGAAACGCGCTTGGGGTCGCAGGGAGAAGCGGAAACCGTTGCGGTCCTGCGACAGGGTAACGGTTTCGGCGAGCAGGCCGTAGGCCGCATCCGGCTCATCGAGCGCGCTTGTCATCAGGGAATCGAAACAGAGTTCGGCGCGCGGCGGAGCCTCTCCCTTCAACACCAGGAAATTCAGGGTGTTGAAGGTCAGGAAGCTCTGATTGAGGGTCGAGTTCGGCGGCGCGAAATTCATCTGGCCGCCTTTTGGGGCGTCCGGATTGACGTAGTCGAAATGCGCGAAATCGGGGTTGTATTTGAGGTCGCCGAAGGCCGACAGGCCATGCAGCTTGGTGCCGGTCGCAATTTCGGCGAAGGCCCGGCCGGGCAACAAGGCAGCGGCTGCCGCGGCACTGCCCAGGGCCAGGAAGTCGCGGCGGGCAAGGGCCGCCATCAATTGCCACCCTTGTATTTGGCCGCCAGCGCCTTCTCCTTGTCCGGGTCGATCCACCAGGAATCGATGTCGGCTCCGGCATAGGCAGGCTGCTTGTCGGGGAATTTGAACTTGTCCCAATAGGCCAGCCACACCGCCGACCGGTAATATTGGGGAACCACGTAGAAGTTCCACAGCAGGATGCGGTCGAGCGCATGGGTGGCGGCGACGAGATCGTCGCGATCGGTCGCGAAGATAATGCGATCGACCAGCGCGTCGACGGTCGGGTCCTTGATGCCCATCAGATTGCGCGAACCGGGCGAGTCGGCAGCTTTAGAGCTCCAGAAGTCGCGCTGCTCGTTGCCCGGCGAATCCGACTGCTGCAGCATCCCGGTGACGACATCGAAATCGAAATTGTTGACGCGGTTGATGTACTGCGTCTGGTCGATGATGCGCAAAGTGGCGTCGACGCCGATCTTGCGCAGATTGGCGATGTAGGGGCTGGCGATCACCTGGTCGGTGTCGTTCCAGCCAAGGATTTCGAACTTGAACGGCGCGCCGGTCTTGGCATTGACCATCTTGCCGCCCTTGATCACCCAGCCCGCCTTGGCGAAGAGATCGACCGCCTGTTTCAGGTACTTCCGTTCCGCCTGCGGTGAATCATAAACCGGCAGCTTGAATTCCTGCGTGAAAAGTTCGGGCGGCAGCTTGTCTCGGTATTTTTCCAGGATTTCCAGTTCCTTGCCCTGCGGCAACCCGTTCGAGGCCAGTTCGGTGCCCTGGAAATAGCTCGACGTGCGGGTGTTGAAGCCGAAGAACAGTGTGCGGTTCATGCTCTCGAAATCGAACGGAATGGTCAGCGCTTCACGCACCAGCCGGTCCTGGAACAGCGGCCGTCGCTGGTTGAGGACGAAGCCCTGCATCGGTTCCGGCGCCTGGGTCTGGAAATCCTTCTTGATGACATCGCCGGCTTGGAATGCCGGGAAATTGTAAGCCGTCGCCCATTTGCGCGAACTGTATTCGCGGTTGATGTCTTCCAGCCCACCCTTGGTGAAGGCGAGCCAGGCAGCGTTGTCGTCCAGAATATAGGTGTAGCGTCGGGTGTCGAAATTCTCACGGCCGATCTTCACCGGCAGCTTGGCCGCCCAATAGTCCGGCACACGCTGCCAGATGATTTCCGAACCCGGCTTGAAGCTGGTGATCTTGTAGGCGGCCGAACCGAGCGGAATTTCCAGCGTCGGCTTGGTTACGTCCCGCTTCTTGCCGTTGGCATCGGTGCCTTCCCACCAATGTTTCGGCAGCACGGCAAGGTCGCCGATGATCTTGGGCAATTCGCGATTGCCCTTCTGGTTGAAATGGAACTCCACCTCGCGATCCGAAATCGCCACCGCATCGGTGACATTCTCAAAATAGCGGCTGTACTGCGGGCTGTTGGCC
>NZ_RZTF01000374.1:0-640 GCF_004023175.1 Mesorhizobium sp. M7A.F.Ca.MR.362.00.0.0 | reverse complement strand
CTTCAGCACATGAAACGACCAGATCACGTCATCGACGGTGATCGGCTGGCCGTCATGCCATTTGGCGCGCGGATCGAGCCGGTAGGTCGCGGAGGAATAATCATCAGGATATTTGTAGGCATCGGCGATCAGTGGATGGCTGGTGCTGCCTTCATCGGTCGCCTGCTCCATCAGCGTGTCGTAGAGCAGGCCGCCGCCAAACCCGACGAGGCCGGCGGCCGGTGATCCCTGGACGACGTAGGGATTGAAGCTGTCGAATGTACCTGGCACCACCGAATTCAGCGTGCCGCCCTTGGGCGCGTTCGGGTTGACGTAGTCGTAGTGCTGGAAATTGGCGCCGTATTTGGACTCGCCGATCAGCGATGAGGTGGTGCGCCATTCGTCGGCGCGGGCAGCCTGCAATCCCGCCGCCAGAAGGGCAGCCGACAGCAACGACTTGAGAAGCGTTCGGCCAACCGTCATGCACTATCCTCTTTGCAATGCCCGTTCATGGGCAATCTAGATGATTTGGCGCTCGTGAAAACCGCCATGCGCGGCTTTGTCGCCGCCCTATGCGGTTTTCCCAACAAAAAAGCCGGGCTGAACCCGGCTTTTTCAAGGTCGTCGAGATGATATCTGGCTATTGGGCAGGCGCCGGTGC
>NZ_RZTF01000373.1:0-6293 GCF_004023175.1 Mesorhizobium sp. M7A.F.Ca.MR.362.00.0.0 | reverse complement strand
GAATCAAGAAGGGCTGATCACCAGCCATGGCATGGCTGAAGAAACTTGTCGGCGCCGTCGTCATTCTGGGCGGCGTCGGCGCGGTTGCCGGGTGGGTCCTGTCGGCGCCGGTGAGGCTCGACAGGGAAACCCTGGCCAAGCTCGGTCCTGGTGACGCAGCCAGGGGCAAGCGCATCTTTTATGCCGGCGGTTGCACATCCTGCCATGCAAAGCCGGGCTCACAGGGCGACGCCCGGCTTCAACTCGTGGGTGGCCTTGAACTCAAGACGCCGTTCGGAACCTTCGTGCCGCCCAACATTTCGCAAGATCCCAGGGACGGTATCGGCGCATGGTCTGTCGAGGACCTCGCCAATGCCATGCTGAAGGGCGTGTCGCCGTCTGGTGAGCATTTCTATCCGGCGTTTCCCTACGCATCCTACGCGCGCATGAATCCGGCTGACATTGGCGATCTCTATGCCTTCTTGAAGACGTTGCCGGCCGTCGCCGGCAAGGCAGCGGGCAATTCGCTCGATTTCCCCTTCAATATCCGCCGCGGCATCGGCCTGTGGAAATTGCTCTATCTCAGCGATCAGCCGGTTGTTGCCTTCCCCGAAGGCACGCCTGATCCGGTGATGGCAGGCCGCTACCTGGTCGAGGGTCCGGGCCATTGCGGCGAATGCCACACGCCGCGCGATCCTGCGGGCGGCACGAAGAAGAACGAGTGGATGGCGGGCGCCGTGGCCGCCGAAGGCAATGGCATCGTGCCGAACATCACATCGGGCGAGGGCGGTCTCGCCGACTGGTCGGAGGCCGATATCGCCAACTATCTCGAAACCGGCTTCACGCCCGATTTCGATTCGGTCGGCGGCGCCATGGTCGATGTCCAACGGAACATGGCCGAACTGACGCCGCAGGACCGTGCGGCCATCGCCGCCTATCTGAAGGCGATACCGGCGCATCCAAACGGCTATCCGGCCCGCAAGAAGACGGCAAACTAGACCGAGTCTTCGGACAGGTGGCGGTCGCCGAGAAAATCGAAACCCGTCTCGAAGAAATGGTTGTAGTTGCAGGTCAGCTCTTCGCCAGGCGCGATGTCGCGCAGCGCAAAGCTCTCCTCCGGTGAGGAGACGTCGCAGTTCGGCTCGTCGGCATGGTTCATGTAGCGCGCGTCGTCGGCTTCGAAGACGATGTAGTTCGGATCGCGGCGGTCGGGATAGGAGTAGCGATCGAGATAGCTCTTCACCGGACCGGCCGCACGTTCATAAGTCTCGACCTCGATGAGCCGATCGAACCTTGGGTCCAGCTTCCAGATCAGAGTGCCGCGAGGAATGTGGTTCTTGGCAAAGACGCCGATTCCCTGGATAGGCGATTTGTCGAGATAGACGTCGACGAGCAGCATAATGGACCTTTACGCGATTGGAGGCTGTCGGGCCGGGAAAAACCGCGCACTGGGTAGCGCGCGGTCATCGCAATTGCGAGTGAAAATGAGCAACGGGAACTTAAAAAACCCTGATCACGCAGCCTCTTCGGAAGGCGCGTCGATCATCGTCTGGAGTCAGCGTTGCTGCAGCGCCAGACGGACGCCCAAAGCGCAGTAGATGCCGCCGACAACTTTGCCCTGCCAACGTAACACCGACGGATTTCGGCGCAGGAACGTGCCGAGCCGGCCAGCGCTCACGGCAAAGACGACCGTGCTGAAAAGGCCCAGTACGACGAAGATGGCCCCCAACACGGTCATCTGAAGCATCACCGTCCCGTTTTCAGGCCGCACGAACTGAGGCAGGAAGGCAAGGAAGAACAGAGCGGTCTTGGGGTTGAGCACTTCGGTCAGGACAGCCTGTCGAAACGCCTTCCCGGCAGAGATCGCAAGCGCGCCGGCAGCCGGGCCGCCTGGTGTTTTCTCCATGATCGCGCGAATGCCGAGATAAACCAGGTAGGCCGCGCCGATGTACTTTATGACGCTGAACAGCGTCGCCGATGCGGCGATGATCGCCGATATGCCGATCATGGCCATGACGGTGTGAAAGATGTCGCCGACAGCGATCCCGGCGCCGGTCGCGATGCCAACCTTGGTTCCGGAACTCGTTGCCCGCGCTATGGTAAGGAGCGTGGCCGGGCCGGGGATGAAGACGAAGCCGAGCACAACCGCGACATAAGCAATCAGTGTAGCGAGATCGATCATCGGTCGATTTCTCCCGTAGGCTGCGCCTTACCCATCACCTTCAGCGCGAAGGAATAGGTGTAGGCGATCTCCTCCAGCCGCGAAAACCGGCCGGAGGCACCGGCATGGCCGGAATCCATGTTGATCTTGAACAGAACCGGATTGTCCCCGCTCTTGCGGTCGCGCAGCCGGGCCACCCATTTGGCCGGTTCCCAATAGGTGACGCGCGGATCGGTGAGACCGGCCAGCGCCAGGATCGGCGGATAGTCGTGATCAGCGACATTGTCATAGGGCGAGTAGGCGGCAATGGTCCGGTAATCGTCGGCGGACGCGATCGGGTTGCCCCATTCGGGCCATTCCGGCGGCGTCAGCGGCAGGGTCTCATCGAGCATGGTGGTGAGCACATCGACGAAGGGAACCTCTGCGACGATGCCGCCAAAACAATGCGGCGCCATGTTGGCGACGGCACCCATCAGCATGCCGCCGGCCGAACCGCCCTGGGCGACGATACGGTCATGCGCCGTGTAACGCTCCGTCACCAGATGGCGCGCGACGGCGATGAAATCGGTGAACGTGTTCATCTTGTTCTCCCGCTTGCCGTCATCGTACCAGCCATAGCCCTTGTCCTTGCCGCCGCGAACGTGAGCGATGGCGAAGACAAAGCCCCGGTCGACCAGCGAGAACCAGTTGGTGTTGAAGGCGGCCGGCACGGTGATGCCATAGGAGCCGTAGCCGTAAAGCAGGCAAGGTGCGGATCCGTCCAGCGGCGTGTCGCGATGGTGCAAAAGCGAGATCGGCACCAGTTCGCCATCGCTGGCCGGCGCCATCAGGCGCCGCGTGACATAGTGGTCCGCATCATGGCCGGATGGCACTTCCTGGGTCTTCAGCAGCACCCGCTCGCGGGTACGCATATTATAGTCGAACACCTGCGCAGGCGTCGTCATCGACGAATAGGAAAAGCGCATGATCTCGGTGTCGTACTCATAGGAACCCGACAGGCCGAGCGAGAAAGCCTCCTCGTCGAGGGACAAAAGATGCTCCTCGCCGCTGGTGCGGTCGTGCACGACGATGCGCGGCAGGCCTTCCTTGCGTTCGAGCCGGACCATGTGGTCTCTGAAGCCGATCACCGACAGGATCAGCCGGCCGGGCTCGTGCGGCACCAGTTCCTGCCAGTTGGCGCGCACGGGATCGCCCGCTGGTGCCGTCATGATCTTGAAGTCCTTGGCGCCGTCGGCATTGGTCAGGATGAAGAAGATATCGCCGCCTTCTTCCAGCTCGTACTGCAGGCCAATCTCGCGCGGCGACACCAGTTTCGGTTCGGCAAACGGATCGTCGGCGCGCATCAGGCGGTATTCCGAGGTTTCGTGGTCGTTGATGCCGATCATGATCCACTCGTTGTTGCGGGTGCCGTCGACATTCATGAAGAAGCCGGGATCGGTTTCCTCATAGATCAGCCGGTCGCTTTGCGGGCTGTCGCCAAGCGCATGGAACAGCACCTTTGATGGGCGGTGGTTGGGGTCGAGACGTGTATAGAAGAAGCCGTCATTGGCGGCGTTCCAGACACCTGAACCGCCGGTGTCGGGGATCTGGTCCGCAAGTTCCCTGCCGTCGGCAAGGTCACGCACGCGAAGCGTGTAGAATTCGGAGCCCTTGTCGTCGAATGCCCACAGCAGCCTTGCGTGGTCGGCCGAATGGTCGACGCCGCCAAGACGGAAATAGGCCTTGCCCGCGGCCTCTGCGTCACCATCGAGCAGGATATGCTCGGCACCGCCGTCGCGCGGCATACGGAAATAGCGCGGCTGCTCGCCACCAAGCTTGAAGGACGAGCCATAGGCATAGGGTCCGTCCTTCATCGGCACGGAAGAATCGTCTTCCTTGATACGGCCCTTCATCTCCTTGAAAAGCTGCTTCTGCAGTTCGACCGTGTCGGCCATCAGCTTCGACTGGTAGGCATTCTCCGCCTCGAGTTCTGCGCGGATTCCCGCATCGAGCAATGAGGGGTCGCGGAACATCTCCTGCCAGTTGCCGGCCCGCAGCCAGGCATAGTCGTCGGTTCGCGTGATGCCGTGATGCGTGTCGGAAACCGGCCGCTTCTCGGGCGTTGGCGGGCTGACGATCGGAAATATGGATGTCTTGGTCATTGCGTCTCGCTTTGCAGTATCTTGAACGGGCCAGTATCTTGAATAGGCCAGTATCTTGAATAGGCCAGTATCTTGAATGGACCATCTCAAATGGAGAAATATCTTGAACGGCGAATGAACACGCCGCTCAGGGCAGGTTCAAGAGCCACAGCGTATGGGTTGTGTCGGCTCCAGGAGATGAGCCGGGAGGAGAGATGATGACTATTTGGCCTCGGACTGCTGCGGCTTTCGCCGTTGCTTCACTAACTCTGGCCTTTGCCGGCCAGTCTCATGCGACCGTATTCGCGGCTTGGCAAGTGGCCAATGTGCCGTTCGGCGACACGCTCAATGTGCGCAAATACCCTTCGGGCGCATCCCAGAAGCAGGCGGCATATCCGAACGGGACCGTTCTGCAGATGACCGGGCGATGCACCGGCGGAATAAACCTGCTCGACATCGCCAACCAGCCGGCATGGAAGCAGGAACAAAAGATTCGTTTTCGCTGGTGCGAAGTCTGGCATGATCCGGCCCAGAACGGCAAATTCGTCACCGGCTGGGCGTATGGTAAATACATCACGCCGCATTGATTGATCCGGCAGCAATCAGCCGATCCGCCGGATGACAGGCATGTCGCCTGATTGCTTGCGTATGACCGCGGCAACCTGTGGTTTTGTGGACGAATGCGAACAACCAATATTGCCCGGCGATAGCCAAACAAAATCAAACATTAAAACCCATTTCGTGAGATGCCGCGAATGTAACGGTGAGCTGACGTTGCGTCAGCCGTTGCCGACGAGCGCGCGAAATATCGATAAATTACACAATGCACGAAAGATTGAAGCTGATCGCGGAATAATTGATCAATATCGTTCAATATAGTGTAAGGGCCGAATTGACTTACTTGGTCTGGGCGCTCATTGATGTGCCCGCGACACGAATCGTAGAAACTCTACCTGCACAAAATTCGTGCGATGCCCTGCTTGTAAAAAAGGGCGCAGATCGATGTAACTCTTGTTGGGGCCCGAAGACCATGGATATTGTCGAAACACCTTCCAGAAACAGCGATGCGCTGATCGAATTGACCGCCGATGTGGTGGCCGCCTATGTCAGTAACAATCCCGTGCCGGTCGGCGAATTGCCGAACCTGATATCCGATGTCCATGCTGCGCTCGGGCGTGTGGGCGGAACCGCCGAACAGCCGCCTGCCGACAAGCAGAAGCCGGCGGTCAACCCGAAGCGGTCGGTTCATGACGACTACATCGTCTGCCTTGAAGACGGCAAGAAGTTCAAGTCGCTGAAGCGCCATTTGATGACCCACTATGACCTGACACCGGACCAGTATCGCGAAAAGTGGAACCTTGACCCGACCTATCCGATGGTTGCACCCAACTATGCGGCTGCCCGGTCACAGCTTGCCAAGAAGATGGGCCTCGGCCGCAAGCGCAAAGCGCGGTAATCGCTGCCAGAGCAATTCAAGGAAAAGTGAAACGGTTTTCCTGGGAAAGCGCATAGAGCTCTCCCTTGGGAATAGCGTCAAAATAAGCCAGATCGGATCGACATCAACGGCGCCTTCGGGCGCCGTTTGATTTTTTGCGCCGCGAGGCGCGGATCCGGTATGGTGTCAGGCGGTCTGCTTGAGCGCTGCCTCGGCGTCGCGCTTGATGCGCTTGACCATCGAGCGAAGGCCGTTGGCGCGCTGCGGCGACAGATGTTCGTCGAGGCCGAGTTCTTTCAATGTCGCTTCCGCATCGGTCTGCTGGATTTCGCTGGCGGTCCTGCCGGAAAACAGCGCAAGTATGATCGCAACCAGTCCACGCACGATGTGAGCGTCCGAATCGCCCGTGAAGGTGATGACTGGGTCGGCTCCAGCCCCGCGTTCGGTGGTCAGCCAGACCTGACTGACGCATCCCGGCACCTTGTTGGCGGCGCTGCGCTGCTCGTCGGGAAATGGCGGCAGCGCCTCGCCGAGTTCGATGACATAGCGATAGCGGTCTTCCCATTCCTCGAGGAACGAAAAATCGTCGCGGATCGTC
>NZ_RZTF01000372.1:5419-6345 GCF_004023175.1 Mesorhizobium sp. M7A.F.Ca.MR.362.00.0.0 | reverse complement strand
GTCTACGATACGATCGAGCCGGCACTGCGCGAGGCCTCCGAGGATGTCGTGCTCAACCGCACGCCCAGGGCCGGCGGCACCGCCACCGAACGCATGCTGGAGATCGCCGAACGCTTCAAGGGCACGGCCGGCAAGGAAGCGCTGGAGCGCGATCTCGCCTGGCGCGACCTGCCGGTCGAACAGCGGATCAGCCATGCACTGGTCAACGGCATCACCGAATTCATCGACGCCGACACCGAGGAAGCGCGGCTTGCCGCCGAGCGCCCGCTGCATGTCATCGAAGGCCCGCTGATGGCCGGCATGAACGTCGTCGGCGACCTGTTCGGCGCGGGCAAGATGTTCCTGCCGCAAGTGGTGAAATCGGCGCGGGTGATGAAGCAGGCCGTCGCCGGACTGCTGCCGCATATGGAGGCCGAGAAGCTGGCCAACGCCGCCAACGGCATCGACAATGGCGAACGGCAGACAGCGGGCAAGATCCTGATGGCGACGGTCAAGGGCGATGTCCATGACATCGGCAAGAACATCGTCGGCGTCGTGCTCGCCTGCAACAATTACGAGATCATCGATCTCGGCGTCATGGTGCCGGCAGCGAAAATCCTGCAGACGGCGCGCGACCAAAATGTCGACATCATCGGCCTGTCCGGCCTGATCACGCCATCCCTCGATGAAATGGTGCACATGGCCGCCGAGATGGAGCGCGAAGGCTTCGACATTCCGCTGCTGATCGGCGGCGCAACGACCAGCCGCGTGCACACAGCGGTGAAGATCCACCCGCGCTACAACAAGGGCCAGACGGTCTACGTCACCGACGCCAGCCGGGCGGTCGGTGTCGTGTCGTCCTTGCTGTCGAACGAGACCAAGGGCGGCTATGTCGACACGGTGCGCACCGAATACAAGAAGGTCGCCGATGCGCATGCCCGCTCCGA
>NZ_RZTF01000372.1:4639-5409 GCF_004023175.1 Mesorhizobium sp. M7A.F.Ca.MR.362.00.0.0 | reverse complement strand
GCCTACGAGCCGCCGAAGCCGTCCTTTACCGGCGTCAAGGTATTCGAGAACTGGGATCTCACCGAACTCGCGCGCTACATCGATTGGACGCCGTTCTTCCAGACCTGGGAACTGAAGGGCCGTTATCCCAAAATTCTCGAAGACGAAGCGCAAGGCGCCGCCGCGCGCCAGCTGTTCGAGGATGCGCAGGCGATGCTGAAGAGGATCATCGCCGAGAAATGGTTCGCGCCGCGCGGTGTCATCGGCTTCTGGCCGGCCAATGCCCTCGGCGACGACATCAGGCTGTTCACGGACGAAAAGCGGTCGCAGGAACTGGCGACCTTCTTCACCCTGCGCCAGCAACTGACCAAGCGCGACGGCAAGGCCAATGTCGCACTGGCGGACTTCGTCGCGCCAGCGGAGTGCGGCAAGCCGGATTACATCGGCGGCTTTATCGTCACCGCCGGCATCGAGGAGGTGGCTATCGCCGAACGGTTCGAGCGAGCGAATGATGATTATTCGTCGATCATGGTCAAGGCGCTGGCAGACCGCTTCGCCGAAGCCTTTGCCGAGCGGATGCATGAGAAGGTGCGCAAGGAATTCTGGGGCTATGCTTCAGATGAAGCGCTGGCGCCGGACGAACTGATCGGCGAACCCTATCGCGGCATTCGTCCGGCGCCCGGCTATCCGGCGCAGCCCGATCACACCGAGAAGGCGACTTTGTTCCGGCTGCTCGACGGTGAGCGCAATGCAGGCGTGAGCCTGACCGAAAGCTATGCAATGTGGCCGGG
>NZ_RZTF01000372.1:0-4629 GCF_004023175.1 Mesorhizobium sp. M7A.F.Ca.MR.362.00.0.0 | reverse complement strand
GTATCAGGCATCTATCTGGCGCATCCCGAAAGCTATTATTTCGGCGTCGCCAAGGTCGAACGCGACCAGGTCGAGGATTACGCACGACGCAAGGCGATGCCATTGGCCGAGGTTGAGCGCTGGCTTGGCCCCATCCTCAACTACGTGCCGGCACATTATGCCGAGGCGGCTGAATAGCGGCGGCAAGCGTTCAACAGAATTTGCGCTGGTTGCCGGCTTGTGATCCGTGGCGCGGCGGTTACACCTGCGCGGGCAGCCGTCTTTATAGTTGGAGCGCCGAATGACCTTACTCACACGCCGCAGGCTTTTGAAGACGGCTGCGGTTGCCGGCGCGGGCGGGATCGGGCTTTCGGCGATGGGCCGGCTTGGTGGCTGGGCCGCCGCGACGCCTGAGCCGGTGGTTTTGCAGACGGCAAAGATCCAGGCGAAGCTGATGGATATCGGCCAGACCAGGGATGTGCTGACCTATGGCAACACCGGAATGCCGCCCGTGCTCAGGATGAAAAAAGGCGAGCCCTTCGCTGCACGCCTTGTCAACGCGATCGACGATCCGACGACGATCCACTGGCACGGTATTCGCGTTCCCAACAAGATGGACGGCGTGCCGTTTCTGGTCCAGCCCTACGTCTACACCGGCGATCATTTCGACTACGCCTTCACGCCGCCCGATGCCGGCACCTTCTGGTACCACCCGCATTGCAATACGCTGGAGCAGATGGGCCATGGCCTGACCGGCGTGATCGTGGTCGAGAATCCCAACGATCCGAAATTCGATGCCGAAATCGTCCTCAATTTGCGCGACTGGCGCCTCGGCGACGACGGTCAGTTCATCGACCAGTTCCGGCCGCGCGATGCCGCGAGAACCGGCACTTACGGCACGGTACGCACCGCCAATTGGCTCGATCAGCCGCAATATGATGCGCCGGCCGGCGGACTTGCGCGGCTGCGCGTCGCCATCACCGACGTGACGCGCATCTACGCTTTTCGCGTCGACGGTGCGGAGGCGAGTGTCATGGCGCTCGACGGCAATCCGGTGCCTGAGCGTTTTTCGCCCGACGCCTTGCTGCTTGGACCCGGCCAGCGCATGGAACTGGCCATACGCATGCCCGACGAGGAAGGCGCGATGGTCAGCTTGAGGGACGTCAGGGGCACCAAGCCAAAAATCCTGGCAACCCTGCGCGCGACAGGAAAATCCCTCAAACGGGACATTCGCGATGTTGCTCCGCTGGAGCTCAATCCGGTGGCGGAAGTGGATCTCGCCAGTGCCAGGCATATTTCCCTGGCACTAAGCGCCACGGCGGAAAACGTCCCGAGCGATGGCATCTGCGGTTCGCTTGGCTATAGTTTCTGGGCTCTCAACAAAGTGCCGTGGCCTGGCGACACCAAGGATCCGACCGCGCCGCTGGCCGAATTGAAGCTTGGCCAAAGCTACGTCATCGACATGGAGAACCTGACGCCGCAATCCCATCCGATGCATCTGCACGGTATGAGCTTCAAAGTGCTGTCATCCTCGACGCGCCAGGTTCAGCCTGTGATTTCCGACACCTATCTCATCCAGCCCAACGAGAAGGTTCAGCTCGGCTTCGTCGCCGACAATCCCGGCGATTGGCTGCTGCACTGCCACATCATCGAGCACCAGAAATCGGGAATGACGAGCTATGTCAGGGTGGTGTGAAGCCGCGTCAGCCTGCGCGTCGCGTCTGGACCGTCACTTGCGCAATTGCGCCTCGATCTCGTCGAGCACCTTGTCCTTGCCGATGCCGGTGAGGAAGGCGAGGCCCTTGATCACCGGCTTGGTCACCGAAGCGGAGATCGGGGTGGTTGCGACGATGAAGTCGACATTGTCGGCCAGTCCGGGCACTTCGGTGGCCTTTGCCTGCTGGGCATTGAAGGTGAGGCCGCGTTTCTTCATTTCCTCGGTGACGGCGACATTGACCGCGGTCGAGGTGGCGATGCCCGTGCCGCAGGCAAAGAGAATGGTTTTCTGTCTGGACATCTCTGCTTCTCCTTGTTTCAGCCGAGTACGGCTCGCACGTCTTCGAGGGTTCTGGCCGACCTCAAATCATCCAAGGCTTGCGGGTTCTGGATGGTGGCCATGACGGCCTGCAGCGCGTCAATCTGCTTGTCCTTGTCGTTGATGGCAAGCAGGAAGACGAAGCCGACCGGCAGCATCTCGTCGGGATCCTCCATGTTGGCGAAGGTCACTGGTTGCTTCAATGTGCCCATCGCGATGCCAGGCTTCAGCACATGCTCCGGATCGGTGTGCGGCACCGCGACATTATCGGAGCGTTCCAGCGGCAGTCCGGTCGGGATGGTCAATTCGCGGCGCACGACCGCGTCGGCATAGCTGTTTTTGACATAGCCAAGTCTCTCCAGCCGGCCCGCCAGGATGCGGATGATCTCCTCATTGGTCGAGGCATCGGATCCGAGCACGATCGCGTCAGGGTCCAGAAGCTGCATGAGTCCGTCGGACATTCTTTGCTCCGTCTATGAAATCGTGCGCCCCGGGAAGGGCGCACGATCGGTTTGAGGGTGGACGCTATCAGGTTCAGGCCGTCTCTTCGGCCGGCTCGTCCTCGGCGCCCGCGGCCCGCTCCCAGCCGAGCGGATTGCGGCGGTAGAGGACAAACAATGCCGCGATAACCACCGCGATCACTATGATGCCGACAAGCCCCATCCCCTGGATCGCCTCGATGACCACGTAAGGCACCCACAGGAAGCCGTCGACCACCGAGGTGATCTGCAGCGCGTCCGCCGGCAGCTTGAAGCCCGACGAGACTGCTGCGCTGGTGAACAGCGGCGCCAGCGCGTTGGCGACGTAGAAGCCGATGGCCAGCGTCACCGTGCCGATCACCACCATGCGGAACACGTTGCCTTTGACCAGCGGCGCGGTCATGGCGACGATGAAGGGGATGACCGCGAGGTCGGCGAACAGGATGACGCGGTTGCCCGGCAGGATGATGGACAGAATGATCGCGATCGGCACCAGGATCAGCGACGACGAGATCGCGGCCGGATGGCCGATCAGGATCGCCGAATCGAGACCAACGAGAAGCTCTCGGTCACCGGTGCGTTTGCGCACGAACGCCTGTGCGGCATCGGAGACGGGGATCAGCCCCTCCATCAGGATCTTGACCATGCGCGGCAGCAGCAGCATCACCGCGGCCAGCGTCATGCCGGTGCCCAGGACCTTGGCCAGCACCACGCTGAGATCACCCGCATTGTAGAAGGCGATCGCACCAAGCACGAGGCCGATGATGAGGCCCATCACGACAGGTTCTCCGAACACGCCGAACCTGCGCTCGATGGTGTCCGTGTTGATGTTGATGCGGTTGATCCCGGGAATGCGGTCCATTATCCAGTTGAGCACAATGGCGATCGGCAGGATCTGTGCCGAGGCGAGATGCGGCACGGAAATGCCGGGCACGCCGTAGAACTGCTGTACCGCGCGCGCCGACCAGTCGGCGAACAGCAGCGAGAGTGCTGCGACAAGTGCTGCGACCGCGATGCCATAGGCCAAATTGTCGGTTGCGGCGACGACCAGCGAGCCGACAAAGGCGAAGTGCCAGAAATTCCAGACGTCGACATTGAGCGTGCGCGTCATGCGTGTCAGCAACAGCACGATGTTGACGAGGATGCCGACCGGAATGACCCAAAGGCCGACCGACGAGCCGAAGGCGATCGCGGCCGCGGAGGGCCAGCCGACATCGATGATGTCGCGATGAATACCGGTGTTGGTGACGATGGCCTTGGCGACGTCGCCAATCGACGTGAACATGAGGCCAAGCACCAGATTGATGCCGATGAAGGCGACGCCGATGGTGACGGCGGCGCGAAAAGCCTTGCTGACCTTGGCGCCCAGAACCACGGCGATGATGAAAATGACAATTGGCAGCAGGATCGTCGGGCCAAGCGTATCGATGGCCCCTTTTAGGCCCGCGAGAACAGTATCCATTTTTCCTCCCCTGGAGCCGCGAGCCTTCGCTCGACGCCTCGCAATGATGCTCCATCCAGCCTTTGACGCCCTGGCGCAAAGACACTCCCCAATTTGCCCCAGAGGCGAATGCTTTCCGACTGTCGCGTCGGTGAACATTTGCCTTTGTTGACAAACGAATGTTTTATTGGGGTTGTCAGCTGCGATGTCAATTGGTTGCGCTTCGGCCAATCGAGCCTCGGCGGACGTCCCCTCCGAGACGATTTCGTGGGAAATTGCCGGTTGCGACCGGGTTTCGTTGGCAAATAGAACCCGTTCCCTGCTATCCGACCCCAAATCACGAAGCTGTGGACATTTCCTGCATGACCAACGTCGCCCTGACCGGGCTTGCCCGTGATCTCGCCAAGCGTGCCGCCGAAGGCCGCCCAGTGCGCATCGGTGTCATCGGTTCGGGCGAAATGGGCACCGATCTGGTCACCCAAGGCATGCTGATGCCAGGCATTTCGATCTGCGCCGTCTCGACGCGCCGCCCGCACACCGCGCGCGATGCCATCCGTATCGCCTATGGCGACGAAGCCATGGCCGTCGAAGCCGACACCGCGTCGAAAGTCACCGGCGCTATCGAGAGCGGCAAGATCGCCGTCACTTCGAACGAGATTCTGGTCACCAATCCGCTGATCGACGTCGTCATCGAC
>NZ_RZTF01000371.1:0-6368 GCF_004023175.1 Mesorhizobium sp. M7A.F.Ca.MR.362.00.0.0 | reverse complement strand
GGCCTGCGCCAACGCCTGACCGGCAAGATGTTCGACATGCTGTTCGTTAACGCCGGAACGACGAACAACGAGACGGATACGGTCGGGCAGGTGACGACCGACGAATTCATCCGGGTCATGCTCACGAACGCGCTGAGCCCGCTGCGCGTGATCGAGAGCCTCGATGACTTTGTCGAGGCGTCCGGGTTGATTGGCGTGATGTCGTCTGGACAGGGCAGCGTCTGCAACAACACGACCGGCATGCGCGAGGTCTACCGCGGCAGCAAGGCCGCCTTGAACCAGTATATGCGCTGCTACGCAGCCCGGCACGCGGGCGAGGCCCGTTCGATGGTCCTGATGGCGCCGGGCTGGGTTCGCACGGAGTTGGGCGGCCCGGGCGCACGGCTCACCATCCAAGAGAGCATTCCCAGCCTTGTGAACGTGCTCCTCGCAAAACGGGGAAACCCCGGCCTGGAATATCTTGACTATCTCGGCCGCACCGTTCCCTGGTGAAATCGCGGGCTGTGATGAAGTTCATCGGCATCGAAGATGTTAAGCTAGGCCAGCTGTTGTAAAAGGAGAGGGCTCTGACCACCGATCAAGCTGAAATCCACTATAAATCAGCATGATGCGAATAAACCCTCATACGGTCTTCCGGCTCCTTGACGCAAATATCAGCAGCGTTCCGATCCGCTCGTAGCCCATCCGGGGATAAAGCAGCGCCCCGGCGTGGGTTGCAGCCAGCGCCGAGTACCTCGACCCACGCGCCCGATCGTCGTGCAACATTCTCGACATCAAAGCCTGGCCAATGCCGCGACGCCGGTGCGACGGCTCGACATACATGCTCGAACACCATGTGGCTCCCAGGGCATCAAGGCTGCGTACGCGCCCAACGATATCGGCGCCATCGACTGCCACATACTGACGGAATGGCGCGCTGTCGCCGAGCAAATCGTCTGGGATCGGCTGCCTGCGGATGATCTTTCCCAACTGCGCCGCCCGTTCGGCTGTCTGCACGCGTTCGATCGAAGCAACCGCCGGCGGGCTGGGAATGCGGCGCAGTCGGTGGACGAAAAAGCCTTCGGTCCGAAGCAGCCGGTAGCCGAGAGCTTTGTAGGCAGTTCGTGTCGGCCCGTCCGGATCCTCGTGCGCGATCATAACGGAAATGGCAAAGCCCGGCCGTGCATGCTGCCGCACGATGGCATCGGCCTGTTGAGCGGCGACGTCATGGACGACCCATTCTTCGCCGCGGTAGTCGCGAGGATTCTTGCGCTCGGCGTCGCGCATCAGCCACAACGGCCCAACACGGCGGGCCACGTAAGGAAAGGTGCGGCTTCTGTCGGCACTGAAGCCATGCACGAACACTTCGATCGCCGCTTCGATCCCGCTGTTTGCCATCTTCATTTCGACAGCCTAGGGTTGGCTATCCGCTCAAGGCAATACGCCACGAGCGCTCAAGCCTATGAGAATCAGCGGCAATTTACAGTTCCTGGCCCATGCGTCAGTTCCATAATCTATCTTATGCGACTTCCTGATGTGGCGGCGATAGAGTCGCCACGGGCCTTGGATTCAGATGCGCCTCTGGTAAGAACCTCTCTCATGGAAACCCTTGAGGCTCAGAAACCCAGAGTATCGGTTCGCAAGCGTGCGGCTGCGGTCAAATCGTTTCGCTGCAAGAACTTGGTAGCCGTTGTCGAAGATCCGAATGATATCAGGAACATCGGAACGGTAATTCGAAACGCAAATGCTCTCGGCGTTGAAAGAGTCTATATCGTCGATCCACGCAAAGCACTTCCTGATGACTGGCAGCAAATGCGCCAACGGAAATCGCTTTCGGAAACGTCTGTATCAGCCGTCAAATGGACGTTTGTGAAACGATTCGACAGCACTGACGCCTGCCTCAGCCATCTGGAAAAACATGGCTTTGTGTCCGTCGTCACCTCGCCGCATATAAAGGGAAAGACCAGCGTTTTCCTGCACGAGGGCGATTATACCCAGCACACCAAACTCGCTGTCTGGTTCGGTAATGAGAAACGGGGCATCAGCACCCTCGCGGTCGAGCGCAGCGAGATGTGCGTAGCAATTCCAATGTTCGGGATGATCGAGAGCCTAAACCTCGGAACCAGTTCGGGTATCGTACTCTACGAAATCGCGAAACAGCGACGCGAGTATCAGAGCAAATACCGCCGCGGTAGACGGAAGGGAAAACGCGCTGAGCCACTACCTACTGTAATGCGTCGCGAAATTGGCGGCTTTGCTTCGAGCGAAACCGAAGGACAGACCTGAGCTGACGCGAAGCTCAACCGACCGTTGGCCGGCTCTACTTCCGTATGGTGGCTCCGAATGTGCGGCTGTCGGCGGCACGCTCGACCCGTTTCAGTTTGTGGGGCGATCTCGCCCCTACTCCAGAATGACCACGGCTTCCACCTCGAAAAGCATGGGGTCGATTGCAAGCTTGGCAACGGGAACCAGTGTCTGCGCCGGCAGCGCCTCGCCGAACATGTCCTTGACGTTCCTGGTCAACACATCGAGCTTGGACATGTCGTGGTCGACCACGAAGACCGTGAGCTTCGCCACCTGATCCGGCCTGGCGCCGACGCCCTCGAGCGCCGCATGCAAATTTGCGTAGGCCTGCTTAACCTGGACTGCGAAATCGGGTGACAAGGCTCCTGTGCTGTCTTGGCCGCCCTGCCCGGAGATGTAGGCAATCCGAGCTCCGCGCGGTGCGATCACGGCGGTGCTGTAGCCATTCGGCGACGGGTCGTAGAGCGTCTGTGGATTGACGATGGTCAGCTTGAGGTCGTTCCCAGTCGCTGTAGCCGCAGCGGAAACTGCCATGGTCATGATGATTAGCCCTCCGGTAAGCAGATGCTTGATTGCGCGTGACATGATTTCTCCTGGCTCTGCTGACCGCGAATAAACGCACTCGCGGCCGGCATGAACTTTAACCAGATCGCTCATACGATGAATCGTGCGATGTACGAGTCATCGTATGGTACGTCGTACTAGTCAAGCGATCAGCGTCGACATTCCTGACGGTGCCTGCCAAAATCGACGTTCGGCCAGCAAGGAAGACAGATGGCAGCCAAACCCCGCAGTGCCAGCAAACGATCGCAACGGACAAAGCTTCCACCCATGCAGGAAGCGAGCAGCGAGCCGCCGCTGTCTCGAGAGCGTATCGTGGCGATCGCGGTGGAACTGCTGGACGCCCAGGGCATAGACGGATTGACAATGCGTCGGCTGGCGGATCGCCTTGGCTCGGGTGTGATGAGCCTGTACTGGCACGTCGACAACAAGGAGGATGTCTTTGATCTGGCACTCGATTCGGTGCTCGAATATCGCGGATCGCCTGAAACAGGTGAGTCTCCGGACTGGCGCGGAGACGTCGTTCATATGCTCGAAAACTGGCGCGCCAGAATGTTGCGCCATCCTTGGTCGGCATCGCTGTTGCCGCGACGGGCGCTTGGCCCGAACATCCTCAGTCGCCTGGAAATGCTGAGCAAGACCTTGTCCAGAGCCGGTGTTGCGGACGCGGATCTCAACGCTGCGATTTGGTCGCTCTGGAACTATGTGATGGGCGCCACCCTCACCCGGGCAAGCTTCGACCTCTCGGAAGAAGACAGAGCAGCCGCGCAGCAGCGTCTTACACGTCTCAGCGAACACTATCCGACAATCGAACGCTCTCGTCTGCTGTTGGACAACGATTGGGACGGCACTTTCCGAAAAGGCCTGGACTTCCTGCTCGATGGCCTCTCGCCAAGATAGATTCCGGCGGCTACGCCCGGAGCAGACCGGATGGCGCTGCTTTGCGCACGCCAGTTTGACGCAATAGCTCCCAATCCACATCATCACATTTGGCTCGCTGCCAAGGCGGCACAGGCAACGGGCAAGCCCGGGTGCTCGACCCCATCGGCGGCGGTGGCTGGCACGGCTGCATTGCAGCTGAATTGGTGCAACTGGCGATGTCGTTGTTACGCATTGCCAAACGCTGGCCGGAATCTCTCGATCTTTTGCGCAAACCTTTTTGCCTGACATGCGTTGTTTCCTCTCCAAGCCAAGGAGACGATCATGCAGATGAAGTCGGAAATAGCCGGTGAAGCGGCAAAGCAGCGCCATATCCAACGTGGCGTCGATGCCAAGGACAAGTCGAAAGGCGATGGGAAGCAGCAAGGCGCCATGCAGGCTGGCGCCCGTGAATATCCCGAGCCCCCCTTCCCCGAGCAACATCAGCCCAAACCGGGGCACGAATGGGCGCTAGAGCCGGAGCCGCTGTACGATGCGCCCTACTATCTCGGATCGAAAAAACTCGACCAAAAGGTAGCGCTCATCACGGGCGGCGATTCCGGCATCGGCCGCTCGGTGGCGGTGTTGTTCGCCCGCGAGGGCGCCGACGTCGCGATCGTCTATCTGACCGAGGACAAGGATGCTGAAGAGACCAAATCAGCGGTGGAAAAGGAGGGACGACGCTGCATCCTGGTCAAGGCCGATGTCAGCGAACGCAGCCACTGCCATAAGGCGGTCATGGAGACCGTTGAAAAATTCGGCCGCATCGATGTGCTGGTAAACAACGCTGCGTTCCAGATCCATTCCAGCGATTTCGGCGAGCTGACCGAAGAACATTTCGACACGACGCTGAAGACCAATCTTTACGGCTATTTTCATATGGCGCAGGAAGCGGTGCCGCACATGAAGCCCGGTTCGGCGATCATCAACACCGGTTCGGTAACCGGCATCGACGGTTCAAAACAGCTGGTCGACTATTCGATGACCAAGGGGGGCATCCATGCCTTCACGCGGGCCCTGTCGGGCAATCTCATCGGCAAGGGCATAAGGGTGAATGCGGTCGCACCGGGTCCGGTGTGGACGCCGCTCAATCCGTCGGACAAGGAAGCCGACGACGTCTCCAAATTCGGCGCGGACACGCCGATGAAACGACCCGCGCAACCGGAAGAACTCGCGCCAGCCTATGTGTTCCTCGCCTCGCCGCACTGCTCGAGCTACATCACCGGCGAGATCCTGCCGGTCGTGGGAGGATACTGAGGATGGCCGGCCAGATCACGTCGAGGAAATATTCCAGATGCTGCATCACCTTGCCGGCATTGGCCGTGGTGGTGGTCATCAGGAAATCCTGTTCGCCGAGCCGCCAGGTGGTGCCGTCGTCGAAAGCAAGGCCGTCCTCGCGCAGCATCAGACCGTAGCGGGCCTTGCCGACGGCCAGCGTCGAAAACATGTTGGTGTAGACGCGGTCGAGGAATGCGGCGGCGTCGGGGCCCTGCACGGCAATCTTGCCCAGTGTCGAGACATCGACGATCCCTGCGCTTTCGCGCGTTGCCTTGGCCTCGCGCACATAGGCCTGCTCGACCGTCTCGCCGGCATGGCCGTAGATCATCGGGCGATACCAGAGGCCGGCGGAATACATCGTCGCGCCGTTGGCGAGATGCCAGTCATGCATCGGCGTCAGCCGTTCGGGCTTCAGGTCGCCAAAACGTTCCGCCGCCAGCGAGCCGATCGACACCGGCGCAAAGGGCGGCCGGAAGCGCGTCGTGCCGACTTCGGGGATGGGCTTGCCCAGGGCTTCGGCCATGATGGCAAGGCCGGGCACGTTGGAGCTCTTGCCCTGGTCGGTCGCCATGCCGAGCGTGGTGTAGCGTTTCAGATGCTCGACCGAGACAAAGCCTTCCCGGTGCGCCAGCCGCACGTCCTCTGCCGTCACGTCGTGCTGGAAGTCGACAAAGCTCTTGCCCTTGGCCCTGATCTCGAACACCGGTGCCGGATCAGGATCGCCGGGCACGGCTTCCACCACCGGCAATACAGAAGGCGCGCTGGGGCCACCGGCTGCGGCAAGGCCCGCGGCGCGGCCTTCGGCGATGGCTTCGGCGGTGGAGAAACTGCCGGTGAAGGCGCCGGCACCGATCCAGCTCTGTGTTGGCTTCGGCGGCAGGAAGGCCCGCCGCGCGGCATTCCATTCCGCCTTGGCGCCGGCCTGGCTGGCCAGATGGATGGTCGGCGACCAGCCGCCGGACATCAGCAGGCAATCGGCGTGGATACTGCGGGCATCACCTATGAGTGCGCCATTGGCCATATCGAAGCGTTGCAGTTTGAGGCCGGACAGCGCCTTTCCGCCTTCGGTGGCGACGACGGCATGGCCAGCGAAGATCTCGGCCTCGGCTTCCGCGGCCAGCTTGCGCATCTCCGGCGAAAGTTCCGGCCTGACATCGGCGATGGCGACGACCGCGGCACCGGCCTTCTTCAAGGCGACGGCCGCCCGATAGGCGCTGTCATTGTTGGTGAACAGCGCGATCCGCTCGCCCGGCAGCACGCCGAATTCGTTGGCATAGCGCTCGGCTGCATGCGCCAGCATCACGCCTGGCCGGTCATTGCCGGGGAAT